>JAYZXK010000401.1:0-13986 GCA_036141415.1 Pseudomonadota bacterium | reverse complement strand
TCCCTGCCGGACTATTGTGCAGCCTCGTCGCACAGTGCGGCGATCACCTGTTCCTTCGACTCGGCGTTGCGGATAGTTTTTACAATACTTTTCTGGCTTAGTTTACCGGCGATAGTTGCGAGTGTCTGCAGATGCCCTTCGGTCTGGTTTTCTGGTACCAGAATGGCAAAAAAGATATCTACCGGTTTATCATCAATGGCGTCAAAGGCAATAGCAGGGGTAGTCGTTACTACCACGGCGGTTACTTTGGAAAGACTGGCCAGTCTGCCATGGGGTAATGCTATGCCATTACCAATGCCGGTGCTGCCCATTTTCTCGCGACTAAGCAGCGCATTAAGCGCGTCTTCTTTTTGAATTTCGGCGTTGGTTTCGGCAGCAATATCGCTGATGATTTCTAAAATACGTTTTTTACTGTTGCACTGGACCGCACATTCTGTGCGATCCAGGCTAACTAAGGCTTGAATATTCATAAGGTTAATTAGGGCCTAGTGCTTTTTAAGCTTTTCCTTATGCTTGATTACCTGGCGATCCAGTTTGTCGACCATACTGTCTATCGCGGCATACATATCTTGATTTTCTGACGAGGCAAATACTTCCGCACCACTTAAATGCATCGTGGCTTCGGCTTTTTGAGCAAGCTTTTCCACGTTGAGGATCACATGGACATTGGATATGTGATCAAAGTGGCGCTCCAGTTTACTAAACTTGGTATCAACATAATTACGCAAAGAATCGGTTATCTCGATGTGATGACCTGTAAGATTTATTTGCATAGTTCGTCTTCCTTATATTTCGGCCTAAATAAGGCTCTTGCGTTGGTTAGACGGTGGAATCGACAAGGATTCCCGGTATTTTGCTATTGTCCGCCGGGCAACTTTAATACCTTGTTCGGCCAACAATTGAGCAATTTTGCTGTCGCTTAGTGGTTTACTGGGCTTCTCGGCGGCAACCAGTTTTTTAATCAGAGCGCGGATGGCAGTAGATGAACATTCTCCGCCAGACTCGGTAGCAACGTGGCTGGAGAAGAAATATTTCAACTCAAAAATGCCGCGGGGGGTGTGCATGTACTTTTGGGTGGTGACCCGCGAAATGGTGGATTCATGCATATCGACCATCTCGGCTACGTCATTGAGGACCATTGGCTTCATCATTTCCGGACCGTGTTCGAAAAAGCCCATTTGTTGCTGCACAATGCAGTTAGCAACCTTGAGCAAGGTTTCGTTACGCGACTCCAGGCTCTTAATGAACCACTTGGCTTCCTGCATATGCGAGCGAATAAATTGCGAATCTGAGCTGTTACGGGCCTGCCGGCTCATGGCAGCATATTGCTGATTTACGCTTAGTTTAGGCAGACTGTCGGGATTGAGTTCAACCACCCAACGGCCTTTTTTCTTGGTGACTGATACGTCGGGAATAACGTACTCAGGCTCCTGAGTAATTAAGGCACTGCCCGGACGCGGATTAAGGGTTTGCAGTAACCGCATTGCTTCACGCAAATCGTCTTCCTTCAGGCGTGATTTACGCATTAGGGTGCGATAGTCCTTGCTGCCCAGCAGGTCGGCATAGTCTTCAATAAGAATTTTTGCTTCCTTGAGCCATGGCGTGTCGGGAGCAAATTGTTTTAACTGGACCAGTAGACACTCCTGCGGGGTTCTTGAGCCTGAACCAATCGGGTCGAACATTTGGATCCGTTTAAGCACGCATTCAATTTCGTCGACTTCAACCGGCTCTTCCATATCTTCAGTATTGACGCTCTGCAGGATATCTTCAACTGTTACGGTTAAATATCCTGACTCGTCAATCGAATCAATAATGGCAATGGCAATGGCACGGTCTACATCGCTGAACGGCGTAAGGCGCATTTGCCAGAGCAGGTGGTCCTGAATATTGTCGGTGGTTTCACCCTGAAAAACATTTTCATCGTCATTTGAAGCAGGGCCGGGAGCCGGTGCTGAAGAGGCTGAGTAATATTCATCCCAGGTGCTGTCGATGGGCAATTCGTCGGGCAGCTCGTTTTTCTCGAGGGCCTCGTTGGTGTCCATGCTGGTATCGGTGCTGGCGGTTGCCGCTGCATCGGCCTCAGCATCGAGTTTACTTTTCTCAACGGTATCGCTGTCGCTGTTGTCATCAACTTCCAGTAACGGATTTGAGTCGAGCGCTTCCTGGATTTCCTGTTGTAAATCCAGGGTGGATAGTTGCAGCAGTTTAATCGCCTGCTGCAATTGTGGCGTCATAGTAAGTTGTTGACTAAATTTGAGCTGTAAAGATGGTTTCATCTACTTCTGTTCTTAACGCCTTGCTTGTTATTGATAGGGACAAAATGTGTTGTCTTTATGTATCTAACTATAGCCTGAATTGCTCACCCAGGTATACATCCTTGACCTTTTGATTACTTAAAACCTGTTCGGCGGTACCCTGGGCAATTAATTCGCCCTGACTCACAATATAGGCTTTCTCACAGACGTCGAGGGTTTCCCGGACGTTATGGTCGGTAATGAGAATGCCAATTCCTCGGTCACGAAGATGTTGTATGATCTTCTTTATATCATTAACCGAAATCGGGTCAACTCCTGCAAAGGGTTCATCGAGCAAAATAAATTTCGGATCCGCCGCCAGTGCCCGGGCAATTTCTACCCGACGCCGCTCTCCGCCTGACAAACTCATCCCTGTACTATTACGTATATGGTTGATATTGAATTCATCAAGTAGGGCATCGGCTTCATTTTGCTGTTCGGCAGATGACAGGTCTTTGCGTGTTTGCAATATTGCCATGATATTGTCAAAAACTGTTAACTTTCTGAAAATAGACGCTTCCTGGGGTAAATAGCCAATCCCGTTGCGGGCACGCTCGTGCATGGGCTGACGGGTTAAATCCATCTCGTCGATACGGATATCGCCTTTATCCAGTGCCACCAGGCCCACGATCATGTAAAAAGTGGTGGTTTTCCCTGCGCCATTAGGGCCAAGCAGGCCAACAATCTGGCCGGCAGACACCTCAACGCTAACATCCCTTACTACCTGCCGGGACTTATACGACTTAGCTAAGTGGGTGGCGGTCAGGGTGCTCATTGGTCTTCATTATCCTGTTGGTCGTCGGTGTTGTCACTGGCCTTGCTGTCGTCCCGAGCAGCTTCAATGTCTTCCAGACTAAATACCGTACGTACCCGGCCATCTTCACTGCCGCTGCCGTCACCGGTGGCTTTAAGTTGTTCTTTTTCCATGTCGTAAACGATGGTTTCACCTTTTACTACACTGGTATTCTGATTTAATTCGGCATCGCCGGCCAGCGAAATGGTGCGATTCGCCACTTCATATCGGATCTCAAAGGCGCGGGCTTCCACGACCCGGCCATCGTCCAGAGTCTGGCTATATACTGCTGGTTTCCCGGTAGCGATAAATATTTCCTTGCCCTTGCCACCGCCCGCTTCTACTTCAACCCGGTCGGCCTTAATGCTTAGCGAGCCCTGAGTAACCTGTACATTATCAATCAGGATAGATTTTTTATTTTTACCGTCGAGGAACTGTGACTCGGAAAACACCTCGATGTCTTTTTTGAAATCAGACTTGGCTGCCATGACCACAGCCGGCGAAAGCGCCAGCGACAAGCTAGTTAGCAGGGGAATAAGTCGTTTGCACATGTTGATTCAACTCATAAGTTTTATTCAATAGGTTGGCGCGAAGTCCGTTACTAAATATCAGGAAATCAGGCCCCGAAATTTCCACCCTGGCGTCGGACACCATGGTTTGTTGGTCCAAATCTATCTCAAGGTAGTCTGTGGTTACCCGCTGCACAAAGTCAGCCTGGTTTTTACTCACAATTACTACGTTGTTTTCCAGTTGTATCATATTGTTATCATACAACGTCCCTTCGTCGGCGACTACCTGCCAGGGCGGCTCGCCAGACTCCTGGTAAATGGTGTACTGCGGCGCTAAAAACAGCACAAACCCCAACTGCTCATAGTTTTCCATGGTGGATGAAAACACTTCGTGTACGCGCTGACCCTGCTCGTTATATAACGTGGTGGTCAGGTTGCGGGCTTTATAACTCGGGGTGATTGCCAGCACATCCTGATCCGGGGTGATCACCGGTTCTTCGGCCAGAAACCCGGGCAGGTAAAGCAACGTAGCCAGAATAAACAGGCAGGCAATGCTCAGGCCTACTTTACTCATACGCTGGCTCCTAAAATACCCTGTAACTTATCATTGGCTTGCAGCAGGGTGTCACACACTTCCCTAACTGCCCCAAAGCCGCCCGGCAGGGTGGTTACCCAGTTTGCCTGCGCAATCACCTGTGGGTGGGCATCCTTCACCGCAATGTTAACCGCGCTATGGGTATACATGCCGGTATCCGGCATATCATCACCAATAGCAGCTACCTGTTCCCGGCTAAGCCCCAGCGAGGCGATTAATTCAGCCAGCGCATCAGCCTTGTTTTCTTCACCCTGAATAATGTGTGACACCTTCAATGATGTCATACGGTCCTTAACGATAGCTGAACGCCGGCCGGTAATAACGGCCACTTCAATGCCGGCATTAACCAGTGCTTTAACGCCATAGCCATCGCGGGTATGGAAAGCCTTTAATTCTTCGCCCTGATTGCCCAGATAAATGCGGCCATCTGAGAATACTCCATCTACATCGCAAACCAACAGCTTAATCTGTTGCAGTTGTTGGTAAAACGCATGGGGAAGTTCAGTATACAGGGTTTTTACCATGCTCATTACAGTACTCCTGCTTTTAACAGCATGTGCATGTTAAACGCACCCACTGGCTGGTGGTTGTCATCAACTACTAACAGGGCGCTGATTTTATATTGTTCCATTAAGTTAAGTGCCTCAACGGCGAGGTCTTCGCCGCGCGAGGTTTTACACCCTCGGGTCATCACTTCTTCTACGCGGGTATTGTGGATATCCACCCGGGCATCCAGCAGGCGGCGTAAATCACCGTCAGTAAATACGCCCAGCAGGTTGCGCTGTGTATCGGTAATGCCGGTAAGTCCCAGGCCTTTACGGGATATTTCCAGTAGCGCTTCAGAGACTGTTGCCTGCTCGGGGACCAGCGGAATTTCATCACCGGTGAGCATAATGTCTGCAACAGTAAGCAGTAATTTACGGCCCAGGCTACCGCCAGGGTGCGAGAGCGCGAAGTCATCTGAGGTAAAGCCGTTGGCGTCCAGCAGGGCCACCGCCAGGGCATCGCCCATTACCAACGTTACAGTGGTGCTGGTGGTTGGCGCCAGGCCCAGCGTACAGGCTTCCTGTTCTACGCCAATGTCGAGTACTACGTCGGCATGTTTGCCCAAAGTACTGTCGGCGCGGTTGGTCATGGCTATTACCGGCACATTCAGGCGTTTCACTACGGGCAGCAAATTAAGTAGCTCACCGGTTTCGCCGGAATTGGAAATGGCTAACAGCACATCGTTAGAGCCCAACATGCCAAGATCGCCGTGATTGGCTTCGCCCGGGTGCATAAAAAATGCCGGCGTACCGGTGCTGGCCAGGGTGGCGGCAATTTTGTTACCTACATGGCCTGATTTCCCCATACCACTAACCACCACCTTGCCCTCACAGTTTTTAAGTAGCTCACAGGCTTTTACAAAGCGCTCGTCAAAGCGTTCGCCCAGCGCGGCAATTGCGGCTTGTTCGATCGCGACAACGCGCTTAGCCGATTCAATAAAGGAAGATTGTTGTTGTGACGTCATTAGGCAAATAACCAATACTGATAAACCAGGTAGCAGCCTGCTAGCAGGGCTGCCTCGACACGGTTGATTCGACGTGTCCCACGGAAATTAAAACTAAACACTAATAATAGCAGGGTCAGTCCCAGCATCACCAGCGCATCCCGGTGAGCGGCGTTTTCATCAAGCATACCCGGCGCAATCAGCCCCGGCATCCCGAGCACCGCCAGCAAATTAAAGATATTTGAGCCGATTACATTCCCCAGGGCGAGATCGTCTTCGCCTTTCAGCACACCGGCTACACTGGCCGCTAATTCTGGCAAACTGGTACCCAGGGCTATTATGGTTAACCCGATCACCAAATCACTCATACCGAAGTACCGGGCGATATGCACTGCGGAGTCCACCATAAACTGGGCACTCACCGGCAATAGCACTAATCCCAGACCTATCCATAGCACGGCATGGGAGGTTTCCACGGCATTAGGAATTTCATCGCTGGTTTCATTCATCAGCGGATCGCCTTTGTCGACCAGCAGAGAAATCCAGGCCATCCCGGCTAATACGAAAATAAACAGCAATATAAGAATAATGCCCTCCTGGGAGGACAATTCGCCGTCATACAGGAAGTAAACGGCAATCAGGTTGATTACCAGCAATAACGGGAATTCCCGTTTCAGGGTTGTTGATGACACCAGTAAGGGTTTGATGAGAGCAGTAATACCAAGTACCAGGCCAATATTGGTGATATTAGAGCCCAGTGCATTACCGACGGCGGTATTTGGATTTCCGTTGATCGACGCCACCGCTGAAACCACAATTTCCGGTGCCGACGAACCCATGGCCACAATCGTCAGGCCTATCATCATAGGGGATATGCCAATGTTCCTGGCCAGGGCAGAGGCGCCGTAAACAAATTTGTCGGCACTCCAGCTTAGTACCGCGAGTCCGGCCAGAAAAATAGCTACCTGAAGTATCACAACAAAACCTGCTTCCATCGAAAGTTGTATTCTCGCAAAAAAATGCGCTTATTCCTATGTTTAGCCTGAGAGAAAAACGCGGAAACACGGTCTTATTATAGGTGGAAGCGCAGTTTAACATGTGAACTTTAAAACCTTGCGATGCGTTTTAATGCTTAAAGAGGGCGTTTTTCTATGCTCAGGTCGAATCGTTATGGAACGTATGCTTGTGTAGAGTGTCACAGAGTTAGCCGTGGTGATATTTGAATGCAGTTGGCAAGTGATTGATTAGGCGTTGAATTAAACGCTATGCGCAACTGGTTATTAAATATACCTACATGAATGTATGTAATCGACTTATACTATGGTAGAATCCCCGGCACAGTAAGTAATAGCAGCTTCAGCGAAGGTTCAGCGTCTATTCTACAGCATAGAACAATGTTATTCGTTAATTAAAACGGAAGTGCCGGGCGAATAACCGGATAATGAAAATCTAATATACTTCGCTGGCAGGCTATATCCTGCAGTGGCGTTCGTGATATAAATTGTAACTTTTTCGGTTTAGGCAGAATCAGCAAACCGTCATACAATGGACGCGGAAAAGATAAACCGAAGTCGGGTAGTGTAACCAGACTTCCAGGGCTAAGGCCTGCACAGGAAATGCAAAGTAACATGGACTATTTAGTCGACGTAAAAAATATGACCTTTTCCCGCGGGGAGCGCGTTATTTATGACGGCATCTCACTGCGTGTACCCAAAGGCAAAATCACCGCTGTGATGGGCCCTAGTGGAATAGGTAAAACCACATTGCTCAGGCTGATAGGCGGACAACTCATCCCTGACGGTGGTGATATTACCTTTGACGGTGAGTCTATCCCGGCCATGAGTCGCAAAGCGCTTTATCATAATCGCCGTCGCATGAGCATGCTGTTCCAGAGTGGCGCATTGTTCACCGACATGACAGTGTTTGATAACGTCGCTTTTCCGCTGCGCGAGCACACTAAATTATCAGAATCGATCATCGCCACTATTGTTGCGCTTAAGCTACAGGCTGTTGGGTTGCGTGGTGCAGCGCAAATGATGCCCAGTGAGCTCTCCGGCGGCATGGCAAGGCGGGCAGCGCTGGCCAGAGCGATTGCTCTGGATCCGGATTTAATTATGTACGATGAGCCCTTTGCCGGTCAGGACCCGATTTCCATGGGCGTGCTGGTAAAGCTGATCCGCGAACTTAATGATGCCCTCAACCTGACCAGTATTGTGGTAACTCACGATGTTACCGAGGTACTGACTATCGCCGATTATATTTATATTCTCGCCGACCAGCGGGTTATCGGGGAAGGCACCGCCGAGCAAATCAAAGGTAGTGATTCAGAGTTGGTACAACAGTTCCTGCAAGGCAAGGCAGATGGTCCGGTACCCTTTCATTATCCGGCGGATGATTTACGCGCAGCATTTTTGGGAGAAAGCGATTGAACTGGATACAACAAACCGGTCGCCATACTCTGGAACGGGTAGCTGCCTCCGGTCGGGCTGGCTTAATGCTGTTTGGCGCGCTGTTTGCTGCGCCGAGCCTGAAGAATATACCGCTGACTATCCGCCAGCTTTATGTGGTTGGGGTGCAGTCACTGGCGATTATTATTGTGTCAGGCCTGTTTATCGGCATGGTCATGGCATTGCAGGGCTACACCATTCTTACCGACTACGGTGCAGAAGGCAGCCTGGGCCCCATGGTGGCGTTGTCGCTGCTGCGTGAGTTAGGACCGGTGGTAACCGCCCTGTTATTTGCAGGTCGTGCAGGTTCTGCGCTGACCGCCGAAATTGGCTTAATGAAGGCCACTGAACAATTAAGCAGTCTGGAAATGATGGCGGTGGATCCGCTGCGCCGTGTGGTCGCGCCCCGTTTTTGGGCGGGCATGATAGCCATGCCTATGCTGGCACTGATTTTTTCTGCAGTAGGTATACTTGGCGGCCATTTGGTTGGTGTTGACTGGCTGGGCGTTGATGCCGGCAGTTACTGGTCAATTATGCAGGCAACCGTCGATTGGGACAAAGATGTCATAAATGGGGTGATAAAAAGCCTCGTATTTGCCCTGGTTGTGACCTGGATTGCCATATTTAAAGGATATGATTCGATACCAACCTCAGAAGGTATCAGTCAGGCAACCACACAAACCGTGGTGTTTTCGTCATTGGCAGTATTAGGGTTGGACTTCGTGCTCACCGCCCTGATGTTTGGTATTGAATAAGGGGGCTGGGTACGATGAATCGTTATAAAACGGAATTAATGGTAGGTGTGTTTGTCTTAATGACTATTGCTGCCTTGTTACTGCTGGCGTTAAAGGTAGCTAATCAGACGGTGGTAACCAACGGCGATACCTACACCCTGTATGCCAAGTTTGAAAACATTGGTGGGTTGAAAGTGCGTTCGCCGGTAAAGGTTGGCGGTGTCACTATTGGTCGCGTAAATGCTATCAAGCTGGATAAAGACGACTACAGCCCGGTAGTTGAGTTAACTATCCAGAGTGAATACAACGAGTTTCCGGAAACCAGTTCGGCGTCAATTTTGACCTCTGGTTTACTCGGCGAACAATATATTGGTTTTGAACCCGGATTTACCATCGATGGGGTTGAGAATCTGGCTGAGGGTGACTATATCGAGGACACCAGTTCAGCGTTAGTGCTGGAAGAACTGATTGGTCAGTTCCTGTTCAGCCGTAATAGTGAAGAATAGTGACAACAAGCCGGTCCTTTCTAGTAGGAACCGCATTGCCCTGTCAGGTTAGGAGAGAGAAGTTGAAAGCAAAATTAGCCGCATTTTTTACCTTGGTGCTTATGGTTGTTATGCCAGTCAGTGCCCAGGATTCGTTACCAGAGGTCAATAGCCAGGACCCCTATAAAATGGTCGAGCAGGTAGGTAACCGCACATTTGAACGGATCAAAATGGCGCAAGACGATATAGCCGCTAATCCGGAAATTTTACGTGACATTATGGAGCAGGAACTGCTGCCCTATATCGATTACCAGTACAGTGCTTTTAAAGTACTCGGTAAACACCTGGATATGAAAAAAACCGATCGCGAAACGCTTATTGAGTATATTCGCGTGTTTCGTCAGTATCTGGTAACCAGCTATGCCGATGCACTGAGCTACTACGACGATCAGGAAGTGGTATTTGCCCCGGCGGAAGATTTCGATGGCGATAAAAACGTGACTGTTCGAGCGCTGATCCGCGACGGTGACCGTCCGGACATCAAAGTGGCTTTTAAAGTGCGTAAAAGCGGTAAGGGCGATGAGTGGAAAGCTTACGATATGGTTGCCGAAGGCATCAGCATGCTGCAAAACGAAATCAAGCAGTATGAGCCGGTAATGCGTACCGAAGGCATTGAAAAAGTAATCGAAATTATGCGCGAGCGCATTGCTAAGCCTATCCAGCTCAAGTCACTGGATGGCAGTACCCGTGAGGCTGGTGAATAGTGACCGATAAACACACCATCAAGCTCAACGGCGCTCTGGACCGTCAGACCCTGAGTCAGGAATGGTGGTCTTCGCTGGGCAACAGTGAACAGCAGCGCCTGCGCGCTGCTAAACATTGCGAACTCGACTTTGCAGATGTTCAGCGTGTCGACAGCGCCGGCCTTGCATGGACTCTCAACGCCATTCGTGAGGGAAATGCACAAGGGGTTAAAATTACCTTGTGCAACCTGCCGGAAAAAATGCTTAAATTGGCAAAAATCAGCGAACTCGACGACGTATTGCCGGTCGGGTAAAAACCATACTGCCGGAGAGTCATGGACACTAAAGAAATTGAAAGCTTACTGAAAGACAAACTCGACTTAGCCGAAGTTTATGTAAAAGGCGATGGCTCACACTTTACTGTGATAGCAGTGAGTGATGCCTTTGCCCAAATGAGTCGGGTGAAACGCCAGCAAGCAGTGTACGCTCCTTTAAATGCATTCATTGCCGATGGTTCAATGCATGCTGTATCGATTAAAACCTTTACTGAAAAAGACTGGCAGCGCGAGCGTCAGTTTAATATGCCGCAATAACCCACGCAGGATTCACCAGTGGATAAACTCATTATTAAAAAAAGTCCGCCGTTGAATGGCGAAGTGGTTATTTCTGGCGCTAAAAATGCTGCATTGCCATTATTGATGACCAGCTTGTTAACGGCACAGCCCTGCCGTTACAGGAACGTTCCCCAACTTAAAGATATCAGCACCACGCTGGCACTGTTGAAAGACTTAGGCGTTGGCGTAGAGCAACAGGAAACCAATAAGGTACTGCTTCACGCTGCTGAACTATCCAGTGATACCGCTTCTTATGAACTGGTGCGCACTATGCGTGCATCCATCCTGGTACTTGGCCCATTGCTGGCCAGATTAGGTACGGCTAATGTGTCTTTACCCGGTGGCTGTGCCATTGGTGCCAGACCGGTTAACCTGCACCTGGAAGGGCTGGAAAAAATGGGCGCGGTTATCAATGTAGACGAAGGCTATGTGCGGGCCAGTGTTGATGGCCGCCTGAAAGGCGCGCGTATCTTTATGGATATCGTGAGTGTAGGGGCTACCGAAAACCTGATGATGGCCGCGGCACTGGCCGATGGCGAAACGGTTATCGAAAATGCCGCCCGGGAGCCGGAAATTGTTGATCTGGCCAACTGCCTGAACAGCATGGGCGCACGTATTTCCGGCGCCGGTACCGATAAGATACGAATTCACGGTGTTGAAGCTTTAAACGGCTGCGATTACGCGGTATTGCCGGATCGCATTGAAACCGGTACTTATCTGGTTGCCGCGGCAGTAACCGGTGGCCATGTTAAATGCTTAAATGCGGCACCAGAAACACTTGATGCTGTGCTATCCAAACTGCAACAGGCCGGGGCAGTGATTACAACCGGTAAAGACTGGATTGAGCTGGACCGCCGCAACACGCCGTTAACTGCAGTAAAAGTTAAAACCGCGCCTCACCCGGGTTTCCCTACCGACATGCAGGCTCAGTTTGTGGCGCTTAATGCCGTTGCAAAAGGCACCGGAGTGATTACCGAAACCATCTTTGAAAACCGTTTTATGCACGTGCCTGAGTTACAGCGCATGGGCGCGGAAATCGCGCTGGAAACCAACAGTGCGGTTAGTAAAGGTGAGTCTTCGTTGAAGGGCGCGCCCGTAATGGCAACCGACCTCAGAGCTTCCGCCAGTTTGATCATTGCCGGACTGGTCGCCGAGGGCGAAACCCATATCAGCCGCATTTATCACCTTGATCGAGGCTATGAAGCCATCGAGCACAAACTAGGTGGTTTGGGCGCAGTAGTATCGCGGGTTAGCGAATAACCTGCGCTACCTGCTAGTCACACCGGCCATTAGCGGCCAGAATATTTCGTACCCGCTGTTCGTCAAAATGAATTCCATGGTTGTCGATAGCGGGTAGGAAATCATCCAGAGAAGCCCCCGTTATTGCACCGGGAAAAGCCTTTTCAACATTTTGCCGGGCAATCTGTAACGATAGATGGTTGTTACCTTCCGCAAGAAGAAATTGCGCCACCATGCCCATCTCTGCGCCCCGGCGGATCACATTAGAGACCATATTGATCGCTTCGGGTGTGCCCAGCTGCCATTCACTGATAATGGCTATGGATGCAAAGTGATTAAGACCTTGCTCGTGCCGGAATCGGGAAACGTCGCGAATATAATCGGCGGCACATTTTTCCGACCAGGTGCCACGAAAAAACAATAACAACAGGTTACCGCTGATATGAATAGAGTAACTCCCGTATTTAAGGCTTGGGCTGGAGTCGACCCTGGTAATCACATCAATCATTTAAATTGCTCCCGAACTGCAAATCCATTACGTTAATAATAGATGACTTATACAAAAACAGCGCAGGTTTTTTAGCTAAATACTACTGAAGTTGAAGTTCTGCCACGGTGACCTGCATGGTAAACAGGCTGGCATTGCGGCTGACTTCCAGTTCCAATACGGTGCCGGGTTGAGTCTCGGCTATCATATCCAGTGCTTTGGAGGCGCTCTCAAGACGAATACCATCAATTGACATTATGATATCTCCCGGGCGTAAACCTGCCTGTGCCGCAGGCGAGCCAGGTGCTACCGCTTTAACTTCGATGCCGGGGCCGCCGCGTAACTCTTCACCAATAAACCCTAACTGACCACGGGTGACTTTGCCATTAGTTATAATCGATTCCATCACCCGTACTGCTAGCTCGTAAGGTACCGCGAAGTTAATTCCGTCGACGATGTAAGTGCCGCGACGCTCATCACGGACCTGGAAGTTTGCGTTGGTAATGCCTACCAGGTAACCATTACTGTCGACCAGCGCGCCGCCTGAATTACCCTGGTTGAGCACCGCATCGGTCTGAATAAAATCCACATAGCTGTTTGATAAGCCGGTTCTGCCAGCCCGGCTTACGA
Source organism: Pseudomonadota bacterium (assembly GCA_036141415.1). GTDB lineage: Bacteria > Pseudomonadota > Gammaproteobacteria > Enterobacterales > Alteromonadaceae > Alteromonas. The sequence continues at coordinate 927 of JAYZXK010000401.1, read as the reverse complement.
TGCCCTGGGTAATGGTTTGACCGAGGTTGTAAGGATTACCAATAGCCATTACCACATCACCCACGCGTAAATCCGGCTCTTCTAACTGGGGGATAACATGCAGGTTGTTTTCGTTCACTTTGAGCACGGCTAAATCGGTAAGCTGATCGGAACCGATAATTTGCGCTTCGGCAACGCGGTTATCCTGCAGAGCAACAAAGATACTACTGGCGTCTTTAATGACGTGGTGGCAGGTAAGGATATAACCAGATTCAGTCATAATAACACCGGAGCCCAAACTGGTGCGCTGGCGTGCCTGGTTATAATAATTGGGGTTGTTTTCAATACTCACGCTGTAGATATTAACTACCGCGGGGGCTGCCCGACTCAGAGCCGGGTAGTACGTTTCCCGCTTGGCACTTTGGGGCGTTTGCGCCAACCAACTGGTCCCAAAACCGGTACCCTGACGTAAATCCGGCACCAGAAACAAGATAAGTAAAGCCACTACCAGCCCTAAAAAGACTGAACGAAACATAAATGAAAAGAGTTGTCTGCTCGCCACGTTAATTCTTATTCTACTTGACGTTGGGCCTGCCACAACCCAGTAGGATTAATAATAACAATAAGCATAACATTTTCGTCAGGAAGGTTATAAGTAGTTTTACCAAACAACTTCTGTAATCGGCGCTAGCGTTCCTGTTAACTCATCATTCGTTACCTTCGCCATCCCTTATGACCGTCATACCGGAATTATCGAAGAAGATATCCGGGACCTCTATTAGCCGTCATACCGGAAGATACGCAGTATCTATCCGATATCTCTCAAACACTCCGTCATCCCGGAAGCTGCGTAAGCAGCTATCCGGGATCTCCTGAACAGTTTTACTCATTCAAAAGGATATTTGGGAGTAGCCAGGCGGTTGAGAAGATCCCGGCTCGTGGGCCTGG
>JAYZXK010000400.1:0-4658 GCA_036141415.1 Pseudomonadota bacterium | reverse complement strand
ATGCTTTTTACCAGCTTTTTGTAGTCGGGGTTTTTACGGATAAACTCTTCCTCCGCGTCGTGGCGCATGGCGCCGATTAATGAACCCAGGTAGGGTTTAATACCATCAATATTTCCCGCAACATACTCTTCAATGCCAAGCTTGGCGCCAAAGGTCGGCATTTTAGGCACCGAATTGGTGGTATGGAAAAGGTTAATGGGAAAGTTAGAAATTAATCCGCCGTCAACAAACACCGCAGTGTCGGGCATGGATTTCTTTTTATAACCCAGCGCCTGCCAGGCGTCGGTTACCGATTGTGTTTTGGGTACCGGCACCTTAAACGGATAAAAGAAAACCGGTACCGACATGGAAGCCCGGGCAAAGTCGGCAGGATTGGCCTGATCCAAATCGGCGTAAAACAGCTTTCCATCCCGCTCGGGCAGCACAATCTTGGTGGTACTGGAGAGTTCGGCGGTAACGACTTTTAACTCAACCTGCCAGTTTTGCGGATCAAAAGAAGCCGCACTCGGGACCTCTATGTTGTCTGGTAATGGCACCGGGTCAAAGCGCAGGCCCGGTATCGGGGTATTCATTTTCTGCTTTAAGGCCTGCCATGAATCACTGTGATTTTCGGCCAGAATATCCTTAAGCCATCGGTGAAAAGTGGTGCCCGGGTTAAGACCAAGATGTTTTAGCAAAGAGCGCAGGATAGCCAGCGAAACAGAATACTTCCACAACCAGTGTTTGCCGGCCAGCCAGGCCTCTGTTGCCAGACGGCTCAGTTTGTTGCCATCCTGAAAACTGGCCATGGGCATATTGGCCACAGCAGCAATCATCTTTTCGCTTTTAGCGTCAAACGGTGTGCCGAGCGCCTGTACCAGTAAAGCATTAATGGCACCTGCTGAGGTGCCGGCCACCGACCGAAAACGCAAGCCGGCGGCCTCCAGGCCGTAGGTATAGCCAACCAGTGACAACCCGAGTACTCCACCGCCTTCCATCACTAAATCAATGTATTGATGACCGGCTTCATCGACGATATCGGACACGCGCTTGGAGCGCAGTTGACGGAGTTGATTGACCAGTGATTGCACTTCACTGTCGGCGGTAAAGTAATCGGGTTGGAGCTGGCTCATTGTCGGCATCCTTTGCAAAGACTGCCGTCAGGGTAGCGCTGCATGATTAAAAAGTGAACAGGTTTTGAGCTATTCCTTTGCCGCAACGTTAACGAGGTTTTTGCGCAGCACCATCTTCTGTCTCTGCGGCCTGGGTTTCTAACGCGCGCTTGGCTTCCCGCCATTCAGCGAGTTTTTCAAAGTAAACATCCCACACACAAGGGCAGCAAGCGCCGCCGCCACAGCAGTCACTGTTAAGGGGTTTTTCCGGTTCTGGTGGTAGCTGGTTCATAAGGCCTCCCTGTTTTATTATGTGGGGAGCTGTATCGGTAAGCAAATCATCTGCGGTAATGGTGATTATGAGCCGGTTATCAATGTTGTCGATAAGACTTATCAAAACATTCAATAATCAAGTAATTTATTGTAATTAATAGATTTATTGGTGATTTGGCCGAGTTGGTAGAGAATTTAGCCCTTTGGCTAATACGCAGAAAATTCATGTGGTGTTAATTTAATGTTAATGGTGTTGTTTGGGCATCGCTTGAGTTTACCTTCTAAGGAGTGCGGATATGTCTGCCATGCTACAAAACACAGCCTCAGTAAAGCTGCACGGCTGGCTAAAAGAAAAAGTACGCGACCCTAATATGTATTGCGCCCTGGCCGGCGTAGCGGCTCTTGCCGTGATCGAGTTAGTGGTATTTGCCGGCTGATAACAACCGGCAATCCGACGAGCCTACCAGTTAGTCAGCCGGTTATAGTCCAGGTAACCAAACTCGAGGGGATAGGTCTGGCGGTACCACTGATGAATGGTATCGCTGACCTGCCAGAAATCGGCGGCAGTGCGTCGTACGCCAAAGGTTTCATATAACCGCTGCAGGTCGGCTTCGTTTTGCAAACCGGCAATGCGTTTACTAAAGGCGGACAACTGTTGTGCGCTCAGGTGAAAAATGGCATTGGGGTGTGAGGTGGCAAAACCGTATGCCAGGGTAAGGGTATCTTCTTCCGGCAGGCGTCTGGCATCCTCAGCAATAATATGCGAAATGTTGGTATAGGCGTTATTGCTGAGCAGGGTATAGACATGCTTAACCTCGCCGCTTTCATCTTCTACCAGCACGATACTGCTCTGTGGCAACAACGAGGCCGGAATGCCATTGGTTGCCGTAATACGCTCCAGCGCAATTAAGCTGGTATCGTCGGTGAAGCCGTTAGTCAGCTCATGACGCGGGCTCAGCACATCGGCGAGGTGATGTTTTACCCGCTGATATAATTCATTGAGAGGCTTGTCAGTGTTGAATGTCATAGCCGTTTCGCCACTTAGCTGGTGGCCATCGGCAACATATTTCTCCACCGGGCTAACCACGCCCCGATACCATTTATCCCACACCGACTGACGGGTTTGCGCCGGCAACAACGAAAGAAAATTAAACTCCCCTTCCATACGCAGAAAGTCCATGTAGATACGGCTGTTAAGCTGGTGGCCGACATTGCCATATACATCATAACCTGCCACCAATAGGTAATGAATGCGCTCAAACAGCGGGTAAGTAATTATCCATGCTGTTTGTGGGCGCTCACCCACAAAGCCTTTTACTACGGTGGCGGCATCGTAATGGCGCAAAATTGTCAGGCCGGCATTATCATTTTCTCCGTCGCCCTGCCAGATGATGTCCAAATCAAGAGACACTTCGCCCTGGGCGTGCTGCGCAATATACTGACTGCGGGCTTCCAGGTATTCGCGCTCCTGCCTGGCGTACTTTATCCAGTTGGTGGGCATGGCGTTAGATTGTGCTTCGGCAGGCATGCTAATGGTATTACGGGCGTTGCGTAAAAATGCATCCTGATGCTCCAGAATGTCGCTGGACGGATTTAAAAACATTACCCAGAAGTGATCGTTGATTACGTTAAGGGCAATTTGACCACGACAAACCGGCCCCTTAATAAATTGCATAATGGTGTACTGGGCTTCGTCAATCATAAACCGGTAGCGCGACGATACCGGGACTTGAGCAAACGCCACAAACGGATTGGAAGCAACGTCCGGCGCGTAGCCGGGTAACTCTGAAACCTCATATTCGGGTTCAATAAACCAGCCCTGCCATTTTTCCATGCGGGCTTCGTCGAGCTTAATGGGCATATGTAACTTGCTGACGATGGTGTTTTTAACCGGCATAAAGCGGTAGTAAACCCGCTGATTAGTATTGCTGTCCTGCTCAGGGAAAGGTGAGCTGAAAGGACGCCTTGTTGCCAGCGGTTTAAAAGGCTCTCCGGGTGGTGTAAGTGCTCGTTGTAAGGAGTAAAAGTGGGTATCGCCCTGTTTATCCTCAAAATAGATGTGCGCAATAAACAAATGCTCGTAAAGATAGCGACTGACCAGCTGATGTTTGTAAGAATCCTGATTGAGAAAAGCTTCCCACCTGGCTATTCCTTGCTGATCTGAAGCCGGCACCGGAGCAGGTTGGGAGGCTGGCGCGCCTGCCTGCAACCACGCCATGATTTGCTCATGCTCCTGCTGAGCAATGGCCGGTAAACCGTAGGGCATGCCCCACTGCGGATGATCCTTCTGATAAGCGGGGAACTCATCAACCGTCGGGCACTGCATCTCACGGTTAATATCAAACTCAAAGTTGTCGCCGAGCGGTTCGTTAGTGTTAGTAGGATGAGACTGTTTTAGCGCCAGCATGGAGGCCAGCACGCTATTATTGAGCTGGTTATTAAACTCGTTGATTTCGTCGAGCACAGGAAAAAAGTCTTTGCCACGCCACTCGCCCGGGCTTTGCGCATCGATAAACAAGCGGCTGGGTCTGTCGGCCAGCAGACGGTCACCATGGTATACCGGTGCTTTATTGGCACCGCGGGTGATGCCTTCGTAGCTGCCGAGTTTCAACTGACAGGGCGCATCGTAGCAGGCGTGACACACCACACAACGTTTGTCGAGGATAGGCTGAACAGTCTGGCTGAAGGTATTGTCCGGATCAGTAGGCGGATTATCGTAGGGAGAGGTCACACTTTCCTGTTCGATGATGGCCGGAGTGCAGCCAATGGCGCAGGCTATCAGTAACAGGCAGGTTATTTTTATTAGTTTTGACATGCAACGTATCTCACCACGATTTAACTACCGCACAGATAATAACTGTTTTTGGGTAATTATACCCGTGCAACCTTTATATGCCTTATCAAGGTTGGGGTCGGATGAGTTTGCCTGCCATTGACTTCAAACTCTCAAGGTCTGTTGTTTTTTGCTCACTATCTGTCAGTGCGACTAACGGAAATTGCTTCACAGGCGAATAATTCAACCAAATATTCTGCAAAATCCGGCTTCATTACATCAATCTGCCAGAACACCTCCAGTACTATAAATCTAAGCTCGCCATGACTTGACCTGTGGCATTTAATAAAAAGTACAGAGGGTGTTCACCTTCAAGGCGGTACAGGTCGTAGCTGCTTGCTGTGGCCTGAATATACCCTTCTTCATAAAACTGCGGCTTTTTGGTGATGATGTTAATGGTACCACCCGGCTCACTGCGGCCAAATAATGCTGAGCCCGGCCCTTTAATAATCTCAATAGAC
>JAYZXK010000399.1:0-6387 GCA_036141415.1 Pseudomonadota bacterium | reverse complement strand
AGGCCTGTCATACCTGCAAAGCCATTGTGTGTACCGCCCGGCCCGCCATGGATAAAGATAACCGGTATCGCTGCCTTATGAGCTAAGCCATTAAGCCTGACATATACCTTACCGCCTTCAACGGGCACCATTAATTCCTTTTCTGCCGCAGCATAGGGCGGTGTTTCAGCAAAAACCTGAGGAACAAAAAGCAATACCAGAGTCAGTAGCAGCGGTGATAACAGTAAACGGCAGGATTTCATTACAACGGAACCTTTAATTTGAGTGGTCCCGGCCAGTATAAAAGGGTTTGAGTTTATGCTCCAGCCGGCCTATCCCTTAATGTGTTGATACAGACTTAAATAGCCTTTTGCCATGGCTTCGGTCGAAAAGTGAGTACTTACATGGTTAAATAGAGCTTCACTAATGGCATGCCTTAAGACGTCATGGTCCAGGGCAGAGCAGATTGCCGTGGCCAACTTATCTGAATCGCCAGCCGGTGTCAGCCAGCCGGTTTTCTCATGTATAATAATTTCCGGAATGCCCCCGGACGGGCTGGCGATCACCGGTACTTTACAGGCACCGGCTTGCAACAAAATAACGCCGAGGCCTTCAGCGTGTGCCGGATGTACCAGCAAATCAATATTGGGCAGTATTCTGGCTACCTGTTCGGTAAAGCCACACAGGCGGACATTATCGCTTATCCCTGCCTGATCTATCTGAAGCTGATAATCTTCAGCAAGATTGCCTTTACCAAACAGTAAGCAGATAGTGTTTGGCTGATTTGCAACAACCTGCTTCATTGCCGCAATGACCTCATGTTGCCCTTTACGCTCGATAAGCTGGGCGAAGTTTGCTAATACGCGGAAACCTTCTGGTATGGCAAACTGACGGCGAAACCAGTCAGGCTCTGCAGCATAGTGAAATTCCGACAAGTCCACCGACGAATGGATAACCTGTTGTAACACCGATGCCGGGCAACGCTGTGCAACCACATTCTGTACGCCTTCAGAGATACTGATTACGGCCTTATACTGGGCATATTTCAGGCAGCTTATGACAGACTCCGGATTATCAACCCGCCGCGTACAAATGGCTGGTATACCAGTATATCTGGCGATAATTGCGCCCCACAGATCGGCACCACGACGACTGTGTACATGCAGAATGTCTGGTTGTAATGCCCTGACCAACCCGGCCAGACGCCACAAAATGCTGATGTCCGGTTCACCCGCATAGGGCAGCGCGTGAGTTTCGCATTGAGAAAGGCATAAAGCGGCAATATCACTGCCTTCAGCACACACCAGATGTTGTTCTACTACATTACTTTGCTCAGCAATGGCTTTAATAAGGTATTCTACCTGTTTGGCACCGCCATACAGGTGCCTGCCCAGTTCCAGATGCATTACACGCATGGTTATTGCAATCCTTGCAACGTGTTGAACACCTGTCTGGGGGTTATGGCCTGCATGCAGTCAAAGCGGCCGTCACAGACAGGGTGGCGTTTACAGGGAGCACAACTTAAATCTGCATACAGAATACGGGCATGAGGGTTCTGAGTTTGGGTATATGGTCGGGTTGAACCGAAGATAGCTACTGTGGGCCGTTGATATACCATACCCATGTGCGTCAGGCCGGTATCAACGCCGAGGAGCGCCGCACATTGCTCAATCACAGCCGCGCTCTGGGATAAGCTCAATGAGCCAGCCAGGCTCAGGCAGTGTGAATTGCCGGCGGCCAGATGCTTAGCGCTGTGCTCATCGGCCGGTCCGCCAAGGATTATCACCTGATAGCCATCCTTGCCCAGCATTGCAATGAGCTGGTGCCAGTAGGGGAGTAACCAATGTTTTTGAGGACGGGTTGTAAAAGGGGCGAGTACGATAAAGTTGCCATGAAAACCCTCTTTTTTAAGCCGGTTATGCACAGTTGTCCGATCCTGTTCGTTCACCTGGAGGGTAAGTTGATAGGGTGTGTTACTAAACTTACCGGCCAGAAACTTGTACTCGCTGCTAATGTCATCTGACAGGGGCTTATCGAAAGACTGAGTTAAAAACCACTGGCTGTGTTCCTTACTGTTGAACCCCACCCGTTTACGCGCACCGGTAAACCAGGCTAACAGCGCACTTTTAAGTAATCCCTGAGCGTCAACAACCAAATCGAACTGTAAAGCTCTTAAGGTGCGACGAAACCGCAGTAGTGCTTTGAACAGGGCAAGATATCGCCGTGATTTCGCCAGCGCCCGCCACTCCTGTTTGGGCCAGGTAATAACGTTATCTACGTCCGGGTGCCCTGCCACCAGAGCGGCATAGGGGCTTTCCACTAACCAGCTTATGGTCACATGGTTGTCAAAATGCTGTTTTAAGCTGGACGGCAGACCTGAGGCCATTACAATATCGCCCATTGCACTTAGTCTGATTATGAGCACTGCGGGTTTGGTGGCACTTGATGACATGCAATAAAAGTAAACGTGAAAACCTGTGTGTTAGTGAAACAAAACTTCACGACATTTTGATGACGGCCAGCATAACGGTGTACAAGGCAACATGAGCAAGCAACGCGCAACATATTCTCCTAAGTGGTATCAGGATGCCTTTCGCTGGCTCTACTCCTGTATTCTGGCACTGCTCATTCCATTTGCCTTTTTCACTCTCGTGAAGCGCGGGATGACTCGTCAGAAAGATTATAATCGCCGTCGCTTTGAACGTTTTGGTTATGTGGCTCACGCGCCAAAAGCCAATGGGTATCTGTTTCATTGTGTATCGGTGGGCGAGGTGGTCGCGGCGTCGGTACTGATAAAACGCATTATGCAGGAGCAGCCAGAACGCCAGATAACTGTTACCACTACTACGCCTACCGGTTCTGCCCGTGTTCGCGCAATTTTTGGCGATAAGGTGCATCACTTTTACCTGCCCTATGACTTACACATGGCCATGGCGGGCATGTTGAGACGGATTAAACCCAGCGTGGTACTTATTACTGAGGTTGAGCTCTGGCCTAACCTGATCCATGCGTGCTGGAAACGTGATATTCCCATACTGGTAGTCAATGCCAGAATGACCGATCGCTCGGCGCGACGTTATGCGAAGTTTCCCATCCTTTTCGAGCCAATGCTCAATAAGCTGTCACATGTGTGCGCGCAGGGCGACAGGGATTATGCGAACTATCGGTTTTTAGGCATGCCGGAAAGTAAGCTCACGCTAACCAATAATATTAAATTCGACCAGGCCTCTGCCCTGGATGCCTCGGTGAGCGGCTTTTTAGGACTGGAGCACAGTGGCCGGAAAGTACTTGTGGGAGGAAGTACCCACGATCCTGAAGAAACGGTATTGCTGCAAACCTACCAGGCGGTCAAAAAACACTGCCCGCAACTCCTGCTGGTACTGGTCCCCCGCCATCCTGAGCGGTTTGAAACGGTAGCCCGACTGATCCAGAAATCCGGCTTAACCATGACCCAAAGTGCGTCGGCAGAGATTGTACCCGATGATTGCGACGTGTTACTGGTAAATGAGATGGGGAAACTTAATGCGGTGTACACCGTGGCCGATTTTGCCTTTGTCGGTGGCAGTATTGCCGACCGGGGCGGTCATAATGCGCTTGAACCGGCGGCCAGAAAACTGCCGGTTATGATGGGGCCTAATACCTACAACAACCCGGTGATCTGCGCCAAATTAGCAGAGTCCGGTGCACTGTTTATTGTTGAAGATGCCGCTGCCATGACCGAGCTTACCCTTTCCTGGTGCAAAAATGCAGATGCCGCAGCGCAGGCTGGCCTTGCCGGTTACGCCGTGCTGGAGCAAAATAGTGGTGCGCTGGATAAAACAATGAAAGTTGTTGAGTTATATAACAACTGATAGGCTAAGTTCTGTAGTGATTTATCCTCAGGGCTTTGATTATGCAAGGAAAGCGTGTCTTCCACCTGATGCTTTTAAGCAGCATCTTACTGTTGCTGGCCGGCTGCGTAGCCACCAGTGTTTCCTCTCAAAAACAAGATACCGATAGGCTGGTAGAGACTAATCAGGGCTATCTGCTGATTGGTCTGGTGAATGACTACGATCTACAGGCACTTTATGTCTGGGGCGAAGAAAACCTCAAACTGACCCGCGAAGATTTATCCGCCGGTGAAAACTATATTCTGTTACCGGTGAAAGCCGGTGAATATCATTTTAGTCGCATCGACTACAACTACTATTACCGCACCAGTCTCAATGAAGACGATTGGCGTTTTGAGGTTAAACCTGGGCGGATTAATTATGTTGGTCATTTAACCGTTGAGCAGCCTTTTTACTACTTCTTTGCCAATCATATCGAGCTGGAAAACAGAGCCGCCAATGCACAGCTGTTCATGGAAAAGTATTTTCCCGGATTACTGACCAGTCGCGATATGTTTTATGCCGGCCCGGGTCAGGACCGTTTCTATTCCCTGATAGCCGGGCTGGAGGTACAGGAATGAGATGGACACTGTGGTTTCTCGCTGTAGTGAGTTTATGGGGATATGCTCAGGATGAAGCGAGCAGAATCGCTGTGCCGGTACCGGCAAAAAGTTTATTTACCAATCAACAATTCAGCGCACCGGTGCTATCGCCGGATGGTCAGTACATCGCCTTATTTGAAATGACCGAAGAGGCCGCACAGGTGGGGTTGATTGAGCGCTCATCAACAAACTATGTGCCGCTGATGAACCTGGGGGCCGGTGGCAGACTGAAGGAATATTTCTGGCTCTCGTCAAATCACCTGTTGTTCACCGGTTCACTGGTGAAAAATGGCAAGCGACAGGATGTCAGGGTAACTCTGGAAGTAATAGCCACAGACGGCGCGGTTAGTGAGGTTAAACCACATGTAGTTCGGGTTGATGGCTACATTATGGGGCAGGCTGGTGAGGACCCGAAGAAAGTGCTCTTTACTACCACCAGTCGTGGCGGCGATACAGAAATCTATGTGGTGGATCCTATCCGGTTGGCTGAGCCGAACTGGTCTGGCACAGACAGGATCCGCTACTTGCCTGATGATATGGTGCGCTACTTCTACGACAGCGGCGCAGATATGTTACTGGGCCTGAGCTACGATCACGAAAACGCAACGTATACCATCAAGTACCGCAAGCTCCGGAGCAAATCCTGGCAGGTAATGCTCAAAGATTTCAATACTGACTATACCTTCGAACCCATGGGCTTTCTCAACGACACGCAAATTGCGGTACTGAGTGATATTGCCACCGATAAAATCGCTTTGTATCTGTATGACATCCCCACCGCCACCTTTTCCGACGTGCTATATGAGCACGAAAGCTATGATCTCGTTTCTGCATCCGTTGATCATGACAGCGGTCTGCCGACTAGCGTACGTTACTATAAAGGTGGCGAAATGGTAGTCGAGTACCTTAACGATGTGCAGGAATATCATCAGGCCCAGCTAAATCAAAGCGTACCGGGCCGTCGCTTTACGCTGGCAGATTACAGTGCAGCTGCTGATGTGTATGTGGCGGTGGCTTACGCACCGGATGCCCCAACGGATTATTATTTGTTTGATGTTGCCAGGCAGGAAGCACGGATCCTGTTCTCAGTGCAGCCAGAACTGGATGACTACCAATTCTCCAGACCACAGGTTTATGAAGTGGTCTCGGCCGGCAGTAAAGTGGAGTCTTACTACTACCCACCGGTTGGACAGACCAATGATGTATTAATCGTCATGCCTCACGGAGGCCCGGTTGGGGTTCGGGATACGACTGAATTTAACCGCCTGACCCAATTTTATACCACCCGTGGATACGCCGTTTTACAGGTAAACTTTCGTGGTTCCTTTGGATTTGGTAAAGCGTTCAGGGAAGGCGGGGTAGGCGAATTTGGCCAGCAAATCGAACAGGACATTCTGGCCGCGATTAAAGAAATACAAAAGGTTACGCCAGCGCAGAACATCTGCACCATGGGCTCAAGTTACGGTGGTTATTCCTCGCTTATGTTAAGCATATTGCACCCTGAGTTGGTCGACTGCGTTATTTCCCGTTTCGGGGTATATGATCTGCCCTTATTGTTTAATCAGAGTAACCTGAAAACCAATGACACCTGGGCCAGCCAGGTGTCTGAAACAGTGGGCGAGTACAGCGAGGATTTATATCAGATATCACCCCTTTATCTGGCCGAAAAAATAACTATGCCGCTGCTTATCACCGCCGGTTACAACGACGAGGTCGCTACCTTTGAGCATACCCAGCGTCTGGACTATGTGCTGAATAAACTGAAGATCCCTTTCGAGCATGTGTATTACCGCAATACCGGTCACGGCCACCCGACCTGGCAGGGAGATATCCATGAAAACGTTATTATTGATGATTTTATCCGGCGAACGCTGGGGCTGGAATTGCTCGATTTAAGTACACAGCCGGATAACGTTCAGGCTGCGCTGTTGAAAGAC
>JAYZXK010000398.1:0-4491 GCA_036141415.1 Pseudomonadota bacterium | reverse complement strand
GAGCAAAACCTTAAGCCGTTAACTGAGCTGATGGTTAGTAAGTACGAAACCTTTTTGCCGAAACTTATCTATCCTATTCGCACCGGTGAACACCCCAATACTGCATTCGGGCTGTCTATGGCGTATGACTTTGCCGTGGTAACAACCAATGACGCACTGGCGGAACTCATTACAGAACGTGCCTTACACTGGTACCTCGATGACAAGCAGTGTCCGCTTGCCTGGGAGCCTAACGGATTCGATTTTCTGTCGCCCTGTTTTGAAGAGTTAAACCTGATGCGCAAGGTATTACCCGCGGAGCAGTTCAAAAGCTGGGCCGGTGATTTTATGCCTGAGCTGAGTAATCAGACATTTACTATGGAGCCTGCCCGGGTGAGCGATCGCACCGATGGTAAGCTGGTTCACCTGGATGGACTTAATTTCAGTCGCGCCTGGTCGTTGTACGGGGTTGCTAAAGCGTTTCCTGCTGAGTACGGTCACCTGCAAGCTATCGGCGATGAGCACGTTAATGCGGCTTTACCGACTATAGTGGATAATCACTATGAAGGGACTCACTGGTTAGGCAGTTTTGCCATGTATGCACTGCTTAGTCGTCAGGGGCTTTGATTGCAAGCTGCAGGGGGCGTTGTGCCCCCTGTCAGGCTAGCGTTATTCCGGTTGTTTGGTTAACTTATACTGGAGTTTCCCCCGGCCCATTTTCAGCAGTCGCGCCGCAGCGGATACATTCCCATCGGTACGGCGCATGGCCTGCTCAATCATCTTTTGTTCTATGTCTTCAACACACACGCCTTGCTCCAGCAGGTTATCAATCAGCGCCTCCTCGTCGGCGTCTGTGGGCAGGACTTTTTTGTCGGATTGTTGCAGTCGACCTGACGAACTTAAGCCCAGGGAGGCGGTTTCGATGTTCTCGCCGCCGTTAAATAAATGAGGAATATCGATGGGCATATTGTCGTCTACCAGGATCACTGCCCGTTCAACCAGATTCTCCAGTTCCCGCACGTTGCCCGGCCAGTCGTAATGCCACATAGCATCTAAGGCCCTACGTGTAATTCCTGCAAGGGGTTTACTGGCTTTCTGCCCGTACCGCTCAACAAATACGTTGAACAGCAGGGGAATGTCTTCCCGACGTTCTTTAAGCGGCGGAATTTCAATGGGATAGACATTTAAACGATAGAATAAATCGGCCCTGAATTCGCCGTCTTCGACGGCTTTTCGCAGGTCATTGTTAGTGGCTGCCACAATCCGCACATCCACTTTAATAATTTCAGTTCCGCCTACGCGTTCGATTTCACCTTCCTGGATTGCACGCAGCAGTTTGCCTTGTGCGGCGAGAGGCAAGCTACCAATTTCATCCAGAAACAGGGTACCGCCGCTGGCTCGCTCAAAACGGCCTGGTCGGGTGGTATTGGCACCGGTAAAGGCGCCTTTCTCAACGCCGAACAGTTCTGACTCTACCAGTTCATTTGGGATAGCTGCGCAGTTTACCGATACGCACGGGCCTTTACTGCGCCGACTAATGGCGTGCAGGGCTTTGGAAAAACGCTCTTTCCCCACACCACTTTCACCCAGTAATAGTACACTGGTATCCGTAGGGGCGACCTTTTTCAGGCGGTGAATCACTTTATTGAAGCCTGCGGATGCGCCAACTAATTCATTCAAAGGCGAGCCGGGATCGTCTGCGTTATTGATATCGGCGGGCACCTGGTGTTGACGTAGCTTGGGTAGATCAACAAACGGCTCCACTTTCAGAAAGCTCCCTAGTTCTTCTGAATCTTCCCAGTCATCGAGGGGCTTGCCAATTACCCGGCAAGTCTTATGGCCCATCGCTTTGCATTCTACTTCCCGCCACACCACCGGGCGGCCGAACATTGCGGTAGAAAACCCGTTAGCGTACCCCACCATGGTCCAGCAGGTGGGTCGACTGCTCAAACCGAAATGCGACAAATAGTTTTCTGCTTCCCAGGATGAATGCCACTGATAGTCACCCTGAAAGATGCCTTTCTCTACATCGATTTGCATGCTTTCGATAGGGTCGTGATAAACATACCCCTCGAGCTCGGCCAGTCGCATTGCCGAGCGGATCAGCGTATCGGTGTCATCACCGGAAATGCTGCGCAGGTGGTGGTAGTAATTCACTCCTCGTTGATAACCCAGCCGGGTAAGCAGTTCCTTGGCATTCTCAAAACCAAAGGTTTCGATCATTTCTTTGCGCAACAGCCCGAGGGTTTTGCCTGGGATAAGTAACATGCGCTGATCGAATAACCGAATGTGGCCGGTGTCCGGCGCAAACATGAGTTGCTCGGAAAGCAACTGCGTGACTTTAGCTTCAACTTCCTGCTTTTTTTCCATGTTTGGGCATCTCAATTGGGTGAATGAAATCAGTGACTGAAACCATTAAAGCCATTTCAGTATGATTGAAATCATGTAATGAAACCTAACATGAAAGCTTTCATATGCAAATAAAAAGTTAACAAATAATACACATATCAACAACATAAGACATTTTTTTATAACCTGGCTCAGCCTTTGCTATCTCTGATTAAATATTGTGAAAGTTGTTTTTAATTAATTGGTTAGCTTTCTGTTGTTGATGCAAAAGAAGCATGGCCGAGAGAGGTAAAGAATGAATTCAGAACTGATAGATGTTGAAGTTGTTAACAAGTCTTCAGAAGCCGAGGGGATTGTCAGTTTCGAACTGGCCCCTACAACAGGCGGCTTACTCCCGGCCTTTACCCCGGGCGCCCATATCGACCTGGTATTGCCAAACGGCTTAATTCGTCAGTATTCGCTGTATGAACACAGCGCCAGCCCTACAAGTTACAAAATCGCGGTTTTACGGGAGCCTGAGAGTCGCGGCGGTTCTGAGTACGTGCATGAAAATCTGCAGGTTGGCTCCACCTTGCAAATCAGCGCACCACGTAATCACTTTGAGCTCGTTGCTGCCAAAAAATATCTGTTGCTGGCCGGCGGTATAGGCGTCACGCCGATTATGTGTATGGCCGGTAAGCTGGCCAGTGACAATGCCGATTTTACCCTGCATTACTGCTGCCGTAGCCGCGAGAGAATGGCTTTTGAACAGAGCTTATCTACCAGTGATTTTGCTGCAAACGTACATCTGCACATTGATGAAGAGAGTACGCAGCCAGCGTTTGATGCCAAAGCAGTATTTGCTGAAGTGAGTGCCGACACCCATCTGTTTGTGTGCGGCCCTAAAGGTTTTATGGACTTTGTTATTGGCGCAGCTAAAGCGGCAGGCTGGCAGGACAGCAATATTCACTTTGAGTACTTCTCAGGCGTTGATATGACACCTGATGATGCTAACTCATTCCAAATTAAACTCGCCAGCTGTGGCCGGGTGCTTACTGTTAAAGACGACCAGACTGTACTGCAGGTACTACAGGACAGCGGTGTGGAAGTGCCGGTGTCCTGTGAGCAGGGCGTTTGCGGTACCTGCATTACCCGGATCATCGACGGTGAACCTGAGCATCGCGATTTATTTTTAACCGAAGCCGAGCGGGCCAGCAATTCGGTGTTCACACCCTGCTGCTCGCGGGCTAAATCAGCCTTGCTGGTGCTCGATCTATAGCTGTAACCCCGAGCTGAGTATTGGCGATTAATAACCCCTTAAATAAAAGCTAAAAAACGTGTTAAGGAACTACTAATGAAAGACACTAGCCGTAAATTTCTGACAAATACCTGGTATGCCGCCGCGCTATCGACTGATGTTACCGACTCGCTGTTTAAGCGACGTTTGCTGGACACGCCGGTGGTTATATACCGCCGCGATGACGGTTCGCCCGTTGCCCTGCATGACCGTTGTCCACACCGGTTTGCTCCACTAAGTATGGGTAAGAAAAAAGACGACTGTGTGGTGTGTCCGTATCATGGCCTGGCCTTTAACAGTGAAGGAAAATGCACCCATAACCCGCATGGTGGCGGGCATATTCCGACCAAGGCTGAAGTGAAAAGCTTTCCGTTAATGGAAAAGTACGGATTTATCTGGATCTGGATGGGTGATAAGCCGGCTGATCCGGCTATGTTGCCTGACTATTCTTTGTTGGATAACGGCCACCCTAATGCGCTGGCGCACACGTATATGAAGCGTCCCTGTAATTATGAGCTGATCACCGATAACGTTATGGATCTTAGCCATATTGATCACCTGCATGGCGAAATCATTACTACCCGTGGCCAGTTGTCACCGCAAATCCCCAAGGTTGAAGACGAAAACAACGAAGTTGCAGTGCGCTGGGAGTGGGAACAAACACCACCGATGTTGATTTTTAATGATTTCCTGCCAAAGCCAGGTGAGCCTGCAGCGCACTTTGTTGAAGTCACCTGGTCGCACCCTACCCATATCCAGCTAACGGTAGGTGCTACTCAGGATGGTTCAGCCATGGACTACGACAATACTGTTTCTCAATACGACTTACACACCTGTACGCCTGAAACTGAATACAGTACCCATTATTTCTTTGCAACCCGTCGAAA
>JAYZXK010000397.1:0-2919 GCA_036141415.1 Pseudomonadota bacterium | reverse complement strand
CTGGTGGCTGTGGCCCTGCTTCCTGTTAGTATCTTGCAGGCCGCCACGGTGATCCATGCGGGTAGCGCCTTTACCGGCACCGACGACAAGCTAACCGGCCCGGTATCACTGATCATTGAAAATGACACCATCAGCGAGATCCGCAAGGGCCATATTAAGGTGGCCAAAGGTGATACGTTTGTCGATCTTTCTGAGTCGGTAGTACTGCCTGGCTTGATGGACATGCATGTTCATCTGAGCTCCCAGCAAAGCGGCACCTCGTCGTACCTTAAGCGCTTTACCCTCAACGAAGCGGATTACGCCCTTGCCGCGGCCCATTATGCTAATAAAACCCTGATGGCAGGCTTTACCACCGTGCGCAACTTAGGCGACAGCTATAACGAGACGGTATCACTGCGTAACGCGATTAATCAGGGCATGGCAACCGGCCCGCGTATTTACACTGCGGCTAAATCGCTGGCGACCACCGGCGGTCACGCCGATCCCAGCAATGGTATGGCGAAGCGAATTCGCCCGGATACCGGCCCCGCAGCGGGCGTTATTAACGGTGTAGCCGAAGCCCGCCAGGCCGTTCGTCAGCGTTATCAGGACGGCGCCGACGTGATTAAAATTACCGCCACAGGCGGCGTGTTAAGCGTTGCTAAAAGCGGTCAGAACCCTCAGTTTATGAACGATGAACTCGATGCGGTGGTCGCTACCGCGAAAGACTACGGTATGACGGTTGCGGTGCACGCCCACGGTAAAGAAGGCATGATCCGGGCTATCAAAGCCGGTGTTACCTCTATTGAACATGGTACCTACATGGACGAAGAGGTCATGGCGCTGATGAAAGAGCACGGCACTTATTATGTGCCTACCATTCTGGCCGGTGAGTTTGTGGCCGAAAAAGCGAAAATTGACGGCTACTTTCCAGACATCGTTCGCCCTAAAGCCGCGGCCATCGGCCCCCTGATCCAGGCCACATTTGGCAAGGCTTATAAGAGCGGCGTAAACATCGCCTTTGGTACCGACAGTGGCGTTTCAGCCCATGGTGATAATGGTCAGGAATTTGGTTTGATGGTGGAAGCTGGCATGCCCCCTGCAAAAGCAATACAAGCCGCAACGATAAACGCAGCCACCATGCTCGGCCTTGAAGATAAGCTAGGCACCCTGGAGGCCGGTAAATTCGCTGATATCGTCGCGGTTAAGGGCAATCCGCTGCAGGATATTACGGCACTGGAAAACGTGCAGTTTGTAATGAAGGGCGGAAAAATTTACAAACAATAGGGGCGTTTTCCCTTGGTGAAAGAAAAACTAAAACGTAAGACCAAGGCACTCGTGGACTCCCAGCATATGCTGCGCGGGATCACGATTGCCTCCTTTCTGGAATCCACCATTGTACCCATCCCACTGGAAGCGGTACTGATCCCGTTAATGCAGGCCAAACGGGAAAAACTCTGGCTCATTGCCTTAATGGCCACGGTGGGCTGTATTATTGGCGCATTGTTTGGCTATGCCATCGGTTATTTTCTTTTTGATGCCGTAGGCCAGGACCTGATTAGCTGGTTTGGCTCCGAACAACAGTTTGAGCGCGTGACACAAAAAATGGAAGCCCAGGGCTTTTGGTTTGTGCTAACGCTGGGCATTGTGCCGGTGCCATTTCAGATAGCAATGCTCGCCGCTGGTGCCACCAAATACTCTATCTGGCTGTTTTTATTGGCAACTATTATCGCCCGCTCACTAAGGTACTTTGGCCTGGCGCTGATTGTAAAAGTATTTGGAAACAAAGCCGAACGCTTTATTCGTCGTTACAAAACCAAGGCTATGATCGGCATTACCGTTGTGGCCGCCGGACTCTGGCTGATACTCAGCTAGGAACAAGCTCAAAAACCACTGTTGATAATAATTCTCATTTAGATTAACTTAGTAATGACTCTCATGCATTACTGGATTAAAGGAGATAGTGGTTATGCGCAGCTCATTACTTTGCCCGGTCTATCGGAAATGGTTACAACTGCATCCGGAGCAGGCCCGATTTGAACGACAAAAGCTCAAACTCGAAGCCCTGCAGCTTAGACGTGATGGCGAGCTATCCCGGGCCAGAAAGCTCTACACTCAGGTATGGGAGATTGCACAGTCCATATTATTTGCCCTGCGCCGGCCAGACAGCACATCGCAAATTTACCATCAGGATCTGGTGAGTTTCGTGGCTGCCGCTATGGCAGTTAATCAATGTAGTAAAGCGCAGCCGGAATTCAGCCAGGATGTGCTCAATGACACCCAGCAACAGCTTTCAGCGCTGATGCCGTTGTACGCATCTGAGCCACAACTACTGTCGACCATTCACCAGTTAAAAGAGTGGTTACGCCACGATGATGTTATGCAGTTTTCAACTCATCTGCATTGATCAGGGAGGAGATTCCAATGAAAACATTTCAGCCACAACCGGAGTTCGTTAGTGTGCAGTTGCGGGTATCGGTGCTAAAGCAGTTGCTGCAGGGTCAGAAGATTCATTTGAGTGACATTCACAGCACGTCGCTGGAGCATAAGCACTGCCTGCAACAGCTGGTGTTACAGGCAGCATCAGAAGGCTAGAGGCCTTTTTTCAGTAAATAGCGGTAGGGGAGTTGTTCGGTATCAGCTGCCACCAGGGTGTGCTGCATAAAGCGGCAAAAACTGGGGATGTCTCTGACCGTGGCCGGATCGTCGGCGGTAATACACAGCGTCTGGCCATCGTCGAGCTTACGCATTTGCAAACGCACCATCATTACCGGCTCCGGGCATCGCAGGCCCAGTGCATCCAGTTGGTGATCGGCGTCCTGCCAGTTAACCGCTGGCTCAGATGCCATAGTTTTCCCGATAGGCTTCGATAGCGCTGATCGCCTCATCGTATCCGCCAGCAGACTTAAGGTAAGTCACCACATCAGCCAATGAAACAAT
>JAYZXK010000396.1:0-12019 GCA_036141415.1 Pseudomonadota bacterium | reverse complement strand
GGGGTGACCATTAATTTTTTTTTAAAAAAAAAAGCGCCGGTATTTAACGCTTTAACCATTGATCGTTTTGTAGATGATCAGGAGCATCCCTATATTCAGGAAAGTCCTTTCGACTGGATACGCGGTTATCATACCGGGGGGAAATCACTGCTTTGGGGCCGTCAGTGCTACCGTTTAAGTGACTTGGATTTTACAGCCAATAAGCGTGATGGTCATGGTGTGGACTGGCCAATTCGTTATTCTGACCTGGCATCCTGGTATGATTATGTCGAGGAATTCAGTGGCATCAGTGGCAATGCCGACGAAATCGACCATTTACCTGGTGGTAAGTATCAACCTCCCATGGAAATGAACCTTCCAGAGCTTGCTTTAAAACAGCGAGTTGAAGAACATTACCCAAACCGACACGTCATAATCGGCCGTACGGCTCACCTGACTCAACCTACCCAACAACAAATGGCACTGGGTCGAGGTAAGTGCCAGTTTCGCAATCAGTGTGCCCGAGGATGTTCTTTTGGAGGTTACTTCAGCAGCTTGAGCGCCACACTTCCCGCGGCTAAACAAACAAGGAAACTTACGCTTAAGCACAACACCGTTGTAAAGGAAGTTATTTACGACCCTACCACTAAACGAGCTACTGGCGTAAGAGTCATTGATTCAAAAACATTAGTGCAAACAGAAATATACGCCAGAGTTATATTTTTATGTGCTTCGACCGTTGCCACTAACCAAATCTTGCTCAATTCTAAGTCTGCCGCCTTCCCAACCGGCATTGCCAATTCCAGCGGTGTTCTCGGCAAATACATTATGGACCATATTTTTATGGCAGGAGCAACGGGCAAAGTCGCGGGGTTTGAAGATAGTTATGAAAAAGGCCGCCGACCCAATGGTCTTTACATACCGCGATTCAGGAATATTGCGAAGCCGGAAGATAGCTACACGCGAGGTTTTGGGTATCAGGCTAAAGCCTCGAGGGCCAGTTGGCAAAATCGCTTAAACCAGCCAGAAATCGGCCAGCAACTCAAAGATATATTACATGCCCCCGCACCATGGGAGTACGCCCTCTACGGGTTTGGCGAGATGCTGCCCAGAGCCGACAACACCGTAACACTCTCTCAAAAGCAAACAGATAAGTGGGGCATTCCACTGGTTAAATTAAATGTTACCTGGGGTCAGAACGAATATAACATGCGTGAAGATATGGTGGCAGATGCAGTAGATATGCTGACCACCGCAGGAGCAACAGATATTAAGCCAATAAAAATTGATCATGCTCCCGGCTTTGCCATTCATGAAATGGGCGGAGCCAGAATGGGGAGAGACGCCAAAACCTCTGTACTCAACCAATTTAATCAGTGTCACGATGTGCCAAATCTATTTGTCACTGACGGCGCCGCAATGAGCTCGTCTGCCTGTCAAAACCCTTCCCTAACGTACATGGCATTAACCGCAAGGGCAGCAGATTACGCAACCAGGGAAATAGCAAACGGAAGGATTTAGTTTAGGTTTTGGCTGAACTGACCTAAGGCATTCTCCGTAGCTTTATGTCAGTTGCCAAAGCCGCCTCATCGCCTGCTAACAGTTCCCCCCATATTTAAAGTCAAGCTAAGAGACTGTGACCGTTGCCAGATATTCTGAATAGTAAGCTGTAGCGTATATTTACGTCAGCGCTACAAGTAAGCTCCTTTCCCTCATTACTAAATATATAAACCAGCTTGCCCGGAAACAGAAACGTGCACCTTCGCGCGATAGATTCATTTAACTATGATTGCTGGGTTTCTGAAATCATTAATACTTATTAAAAAAAGAAAATGCCAGTCAGCGGTTAACTGACTGGCATTACTCTAATGGGACGCTGTTGGGTATCTTTAGTAGGTATAAGTAGCAGAGATACCTACGTATCTTGGTGTACCTTTCCAACCGGAGTAGCAACCACATAAACCTGAAGAGCGGACTTTTGTCACATAATCTTCGTTCGTCAGGTTGTTACCAACAATTGAAAATTCCCAACGCTCGGCCAGTCTGATTCCCAGTCTTGCACTGAGCAAACCATACGAGTCAACCTGAGCCATTGGATCCAGAGTCCAGTCAGTATTGCGTTCGTCCATCCAGGCATAGTTCATACTGGCGAATAGTGCTTTATCACCAGAAATTTCAGTTTCATAGTCTAAGTAAGCTGAATATTGCAAATCCCCCTGATAAGGAAGCGCTTTACCCGTCAAGTTTTGCGATGAGTTCACACATCCCAATTCAGCAGTTTGCCAACGGTAACAAGGCGATGTATCAAAATCACCGAATTCCGAATCAGTCAGGCTGAAAGATACCCCACTGATCAGGTCTTCTGTTACCTGGTAAGTGATATCAGCTTCCAAACCCTGGGTCTTTATTTCATCTACACTGGCCAGTCGGTTACTGGGAACCTCAGATCCTTCAATCGGCACTGCGGCAGATGCCTGGAACCCTTCAAAGGTAGAATAAAAGAAAGTAATATTCGTTTGCAGGTTACCATCAAACCAACGCGACTTAATACCTGCTTCATACATCTGTGACTCTTCTCCAGGTACTATTTGAGTGGTTAAACCGGCTGGTTGAATTGAGTTAGCATTAAATGCCGGTGATTTATACCCTGTTCCATATGAAGCAAATAACATCACTTCTTCAGACGGGTAATAGCGCAGCGCAACTCGACCGGTTACTTTATTATCGGTGGTTGTTTCAGATGCATTCGCATTAGCAAATAACTCAACCGGACCTAACTCCTGGTGCACAACGGTCCCGTCAAGGTCTTCATTGGTATACCGAAGTCCGGCTGTTACATCGAATTGCTCGGTAAAATGATAGGTTGCACTGCCAAATACTGCGACACTTCTAGAGTCTATACGAATCGGGTTTTCAGAATAATTCTGAATGATATCTGCGCCCAGGCTAGCACCAAATATTTCTAATGAATTAATGCTTTGCTCGAAGAAGTATATACCGGTAACGTATTCAAGTTGCTCTCCTTGAGGAGACGCTACCCGAATTTCCTGGGAAAATTGCTCAGAGCTTGTTCCAGTCGATGTAACATCAAAGTAGTCTCTGGAAGTTTTATCCGTATCAGTGGTCTTAAAAGAATCCCAAGTACGAAATGCTGAAATGGCAGTCACTTCAATATCATCATTAGAATAATTAAGGTCTACTGTATAGCCTCTTACTGTATTTTTATCCGTTGTGGGCGCATTTTGTGCAACATCCCGATTATCCCAGCCAATATCTAAATAATCACCAACATAGGTATCTGCAGCAGCACCAGCGGTATTGTTTTCGCGAGTTGCAAAGACAATTTCAGCACAGCAGTCATTATCAGAATCAGTGAAATCAAAGGTAAATTTAGCAGAAAAGTTATCGTTTGGCTGATACAACAGTTTAGCTCTCATTGACTGCTGATCTTTATCATGGGTATCAATATTACGGAAATAATCCCGTGCCAGACCATCCCGTTCTACTTTATAGGCTGCTAAGCGAAATGCCCAGGAATCGCTCAACGGTCCGGATACTGCAGCGTTCAACTGAACCTCACCAGCGTCGTTTGCATCGTACTGACCATAAGCGGCGCGAACCTGACTTTCAAAGTAATTTAAGTTTGGATCGTTTGTGTTGATGCTAATAACACCCGCAGATGCGCCTTTACCAAACAAGGTGCCCTGTGGTCCTCTTAACACTTCAACCGTTGATACATCATAGAGATCATATAAACCCATCCCAGAGCGACCCAGAGTCACACCATCAATGGCTACACCAACACTTTCTTCTACACCATCATTAAATGTAGCAGTACCAATACCGCGGATGTTAAAGCCTTTTGATTTTGCTTCACCACCATCCTGGAATGAAAGGTTAGGAACAAATTGTGTCAGATTTTCTACACCATTTGCCGATAGCTTTTCGATAGTATCACCTTTCACTGCGGCCACAGATACCGCAACATCCTGCAAACTCTCAGTCCGCTTGGTTGCTTTGACTGAAATGATTTCAATTCCTGTAGAAGGTACCTCAGATTCCTGAGCGGCTGCGCCACCGGTCACTAGTGAAGTACCCAGAAGTAACGCTACTGCATTACAAATTGGGTTCAGTTTACTTTTAATTGCATTGCCTTGAACTTGCTTTCGCATGTATTTCTCCAATTCACCTGCTGTAATTTATTATTTTCCGCCTCATTGATCTACATCATCACATCCCAATGAAGCATAATTAATGTATACATTATTGACCATAATAGTCTAGACCTTAACCAGATTTTATTTACAAAAAAATAAACAATTTTACTAAATTATTGTTTTATATAATTTTTATATTGAAGATCACAATGCCGAAATAAAGGATACTGTATTCATTACTAAGAATTTGCTAAGAGCAGGGAGTTTTAAGTGAGAACAATTAACGAATGGTGTATACATTAAACAAAGGTTACAATTAACAAAATTGTAAAAATATCGCTCCGGAATTACTTACAGAAAGCCTTTAATTGGAATAAAAATGGTTCAGACAACGGCAGTAAATAAAGTAGTAAAAACTAAGCCTTTAAAATTTCAGGTTGCCGACAGCCTGCGCCAGGCAATCTTGTCTGGCAAGTTTGCAGATACAGAACGTATTACTGAAGTCAGCGTGTCAGAGCTTCTCGGTGTGTCTCGTACTCCGGTCAGAGAAGCGCTGGTGCAGCTCGCTCAGGAAGGGATATTAAGGGTACGAAAAGGGGGCGGTTACGTGTTGTTTTCCCCTTCAAAAGAAGAATTACTCGAAGTATTTGAGATGAGAGAGTTACTCGAAGTTTTTGCCATTCAGAAAGTCGTAAAAACTACTGATGACGATCACCTGGCCGATTTAAAAATGAAAATAGAGCAGCTTAAAGCGGCAAATCAGGCGTTTAGCCTGAACGAGTTTATTATACTTAATCTTGAGTTTCGACAAATATTATACAGAACCTTGCCTAACGCCATTGCTAAAAAAATGATTGAAGAATTAGGCAATTACATGCATTACATCGGGCGCGCAACGTTAGGCAGCCCGGAAGTCAGAGAGATTGTGATAAGCGGCTATGAGAAAATATGCCATGAGGTAGAATTACGAAATGTTGGTAAAGCAATAAGTGCAGTCACCTCACAACTCAACGCTGCCAGAGAAGCCCTGTTAGCCAACAATGAACTTGCTCCGTTAAACTAACCCCCAAACAACCGCGCAAAACCTGACACATAGCAGATTATCTAAGCCCACTTTTTGTATACAAAAAGTGGGCTTTTTTCTTATTCCTGACACTTTTATGTGCAGAAAAGCTTGATCTCCCCCAACAAATCGAATAGCTTTAATAAAAAATGTATACATTTATTAATCGGTCTGAATGGATTTTGCGCATCTAAGAGTAAAAATTCTTTAGCTGGTGTTACAAAAATAACATTTCGATTGCATCGAGATGGCGAGGCCATCATTTACAGACCTTTATGTATACATTTCATTGGATAATTTAGTTAAGTTAGTCGCAAATTTGGTTGGGGAACAAACAACATGTCTGAAGTTATTGCAAAATGGTCTACTGATATCAGTGATCTTGTTCTTGAAGATAAAGTGCATAAATCACTCTACAGCAATCCCGCATTGTTTGAAGAAGAGTTAGACCGTGTTTTTAATAACACCTGGGTTTGGGTAGCTCATGAAAGTGAAGTGAGCGAATCAGGCAGTTATAAAACCGCAATGATTGGTAAGCAGCCCGTCATCGTGGTCAAAGACCGCAAAGGTACAATTCATGTCCTGGAGAATCGCTGTCGTCATCGCGGTGCGACC
The DNA here is from genome assembly GCA_036141415.1 of Pseudomonadota bacterium. GTDB lineage: Bacteria > Pseudomonadota > Gammaproteobacteria > Enterobacterales > Alteromonadaceae > Alteromonas. Next base: position 6,205 of record JAYZXK010000396.1, on the reverse strand, counting down.
GTCTGTGAAGGGAAAAAAGGCAAGACTAAAGCTTTCACCTGCCCTTACCACGGTTGGGGATATGGCTTAGACGGCGGCCTGCGGGCACTACCTAAACCAGAAGAATACGAAAACATACTGGACAAAGCTGAGTTTGGCCTGAACTCTCTTCGAGTTGAGTCTTACCAGGGCATGATTTTCGCGACATTTAATGATGCTATCGAGCCACTTGAAGACTTTTTAGGCGGCGCTAAAAAGTGGATTGATTTGTTCATGAAACAAGGCGGCGGCTATCCGGTAAAAGTTCTGGGAGACCATCGTTTTCGATTTCCGGGCAACTGGAAAATTCAATTAGAAAACACTACCGACGCTTACCATTTTCCTATTGTGCACAAGTCATTTATTAACTCCATTGATGACCAAACTCAGGAAGTGTTCGATTTCCTGGATGGAGATGGTTATGTAGAAGATCTGGGCAATGGACACAGCGTGCTGGTAATGATCCCCGATCTGGTGGATCTGGATAAAGATATAGACGCCCCTATCCCTGAACGATTTGCACAATTAGCGGCAGAACTTCGCGATGAAGGCATGGATGAATTGCAAGTTAAGCGATTGGTGCGCGCCGTAGGCGGTACCGGATTTAATCTCAACCTGTTCCCGAATGTGTCATGTTCAATGGCGTTCTTCAGGGTACTTACGCCTGTTTCCGTCAACTCTACCGAAATTCATCACGTTGCTTTGGGTGGTGAGGGTGCACCGCAAGCCTTTAACAAAAAGCGCATCCGATTGCATGAGCATTTTCAGGGTCCAATGGGATTTGGCACACCTGATGATGGTGAAGCGTGGGAGCGTGTACAACTGGGCTCAGTTTCTGGCCCGGATGGCTGGATTATGGTTAACCGTGGCATGTCAAAACTGACAACTTCTGAGGATGGCAATGTTAAAGGTGCAGTCTGTTCCGAAACTGGAATGCGTGCGGCCTATCAACAATATAAAAAAGTAATGACCAGTAGTGGCAAGGAGTAAAAACGATGAACCAGATTAATCCACAACTGACTCTAGCAGTAACGGCTTTTTTAAACCTTGAAGCCGATATGCTGGATAACAAAGAATATCACGATTGGCTGGAACTATGGAACGACGATGGCTTTTACATTGTACCTGTAGATCATGACGTCACTGACTACTCTGCAGCCGTTAATGTTGCTTACGATGATAAAGAAATGCGTGAGCTGCGGGTTGCGCGTTTAACCAGTGGTGATGCGGTGTCTACTGTTGGCGCTGAAAAAACCGTCAGAACTGTAAGTGGAGTACGGGTACTTAGTGAAGATAACAACCTAATTGCAGCGCGTTACAAATATTGTTTATTTGAAAACAATAAAAATGGTATTCGCCAGTTTCCCGCTACGGTGGAAGTAAAACTAAGTCCACTCGGCGATACTTTTAAAATAGTAGAAAAGGTCGTTAAGGTAATGAAATCGGCTCAGCACCTGACCACCATCAATTACTTGTTTTAATCGACCTATTTTTTCATTCAGCCTCAGGTAACCATTAGCGCTATGACTAATTTAGAACTTATTGACGTTGTCATTGATAAACGTGAAGTACACAGTGACGATATCGTGATCCTTGATCTGGTTTCCAAAGATGGCAAACCGCTACCGCCCTTTGAGGCTGGCGCTCATGTCGATGTGCATATTACCGGTGGCATTATCAGACAATACTCACTGGCGGGCGACCCTGCAGAGAATTCTCGTTATCGCCTTGGAATATTGAATGACCCGAACTCCCGAGGCGGCTCTGCCGCCGTTTTCGAGATGTTTTTACCTGGTAAAACAATCACAATTAGTTCACCTAAGAATTTATTCCCTTTGCAACAAAGTGCCACAAAGTCCATTTTAATTGCCGGCGGGATCGGCATTACGCCAATTCTTTCGATGGCTTATGCGTTAAAAGCAGCAGGTAAGCCGTTTGAGGTTCACTACTGCTTACGCAATGAATCAGCAGGCGGATTTAAGCAAGAGCTGCGGGAGAACTTTGGCGAAAACGTGCATTTTCATTTTAATAACGAATCCGGCCTGACCAGCATGAAACCGCAAGACGTATTGCAGCCAGTGGATGCAAACACACACATGTATGTATGTGGCCCCACAGGCTTTCTGGATTGGGTTTTAACGCAGGCAGCAGAGGTTGGGTATCAAAGTCATCAGCGTCATTATGAATTCTTTAGCGCTGAAGTTGATACCCAGGGAGATGCCTTTGAAGTGCATTGTGCAAAAAGCCAAATCGACATCAAAGTGCTGGAGGGAGAGTCCATTGCCACGGCTTTAAAAAAAGCAGGAATAAAAGTCAGCATGTCTTGTGAAGAAGGCGTGTGTGGAACTTGTATTACAGATGTTTTAGACGGCACGCCTGACCACCGTGATCACTTCCTGACGGATGAAGAAAAGGAAGACAACGATCAGATTGCAGTCTGTTGCTCCAGAAGTCTGACACCTTCCATCACGTTGGATATTTAACCCTTTGCTCAGGAGATTTTTATGCCGTTAATTAAAGTAGATATGATGGAAGGCCGCACGGAGCCGCAAAAAGAAGCATTGATTAAAGCCATTGCAGAAGCCGTAATGAATTCTATCGGTGCACCAGAAGAGAACATCCGTGTTGTGATCCAGGAATACCCTAAAAAGCACTGGGGAATTGGCACTCTGCCTGCACACAAGGCTGGTCGCTAATGGCTTCGTCAACAGACGCTTCATTAGAAACCAACACTACCGACAGTGTTTGGGTAACAAAATTCCCTCCCACCAGCAACGGTAAATTTACCGTTGGGGTAAAAGACACTTTCGACGTACAGGGTTACAGAACGTCAGCTGGCAGCGCGGCGTTGCAAAGCGTACCGCAGGCACAAACGAATGCTGATGTCATCAACCGTCTTATCGCCTCGTCGGTGGTGATCAGTGGCAAAACGACACTGCATGAATTGGCGTTTGGCATGACCGGCGTTAATCACTTCACCGGCACCCCGGTAAACCCTTTATTTCCTGATTATATATGTGGCGGCTCCTCCAGTGGCTCGGCGGTCGCAGTCGCACGTGAAGACGTAGTCGCGTCATTAGGCACGGATACGGGCGGCTCGATTCGCGTACCGGCAGCTTGTTGCGGTGTTATTGGCTTTAAACCGACATATGGTCGGGTTAGCAGAACAGGCGTATTACCAGCACAGTCATCACTCGATTGTGTTGGCAGTTTTGCCCGGGATATGGCATCAATTATTCATTTACAGAATATTATCGATCCTAATTTTCTTCCCGCTACGAGGCCAGTTGAAACACAAAATGTAACCTGTGCACTATTCCTTGACGGGGCATCCAAAAATAACATTACCGCTGTTGAACATTTTTTAATCAGGACGGTAACCCCCCATACTAAATGCGTGTTGTCTCATTTTGATGCAGCCTTTAACGCTGGCATGACCATTATCGCGTATGAGACCTACCAAGCCTTTTCCGGGCTACTGAACTCTGCCTCTCTGGGCAGTGACGTTAAAACAAGACTCGAAAAAGCAGCCCAAATTACCGCCGACGATGTGTTTGAGGCAAATACAGTTCGTCAGCTATTCTCTGCAGAAGTCGACAGATTGCTCAGTCAATATTCGATCATCGCAACACCAGCATTGCCCGCATTACCGTTATTAAGAAAAGATGCCTTAGCAGGCAGCCAGGATCTGACTATTAGCTACTTTGCGCGACCGTTTAATTTATCTGGTCATCCGGCAATAGTACTACCAATTACTAAGAGTGCTGCGGCCCCCTATGGGATTCAACTGATCGCCGCGAAAAACAATGATTATTTTTTATGCCAGGTCGCGAAACAGTTACTGAGCGTATACAACTCCTGGTAAAAATAATAGAGGAATGCCGCATATACGCCGCAATCCGGGATGAAACATGATAATCAAGCCGGGAACGGCACAAAAAATGTATACATTTAACAGTGGCTATTTATCACTTAAATAAGCGTAATGGTTAGCGATTATGATTGCATTACAGCAACTTAATCAGCAAACCGGAACTATAGCCAAACCAGGCTGAACCTGTTTAGTGCATTGAACTGTTGCTTGCACCAACAAAGCAAGAAAATGATAACTATCTTCACCAATCTTTGGAGTTTGATAATGACTGAAAAAGAAGTACTAGCTCAGTTAAATAATAAGGCGTTAAGCCAACTGGTAAAACGCAAAAAGACCTGGGGTTGGGGCTCTGCGTTACTGTTGGCCACAGCATTTGCTGGCATGACAATATTAAATATTCTCAACGCCACACTGGCTGAGCCCATTGGTCAGTCAGGCTCATCAATTACCCTTGGTTTTATTTCCATGATTTGTGTTGCGTTACTCGCTATCGTATTGACCTGTATTTACACCTTTAAAGCCGACGAATTTTCAAAACAGGAATCGACTATCAGAGAGGAAGTTGAAAAGTGAAATTATTGACTTCTGTATGCCTGTCTGTCCTTCGAGGGGTCCCCGCAATCACCGGGAGTATAGCTTTAGCCACATTGTTACTAAGTCCACATTCAGCTCACGCCGCAGATGTGGTGACGTTTAGCGGCGCTCCACAAGGTGAAGATAAATTAAATATCAGTGCAATTCTTACCTTTTTACTGTTTGTCTTGTTTACGCTTGGTATTACTGTCTTTGCTGCTCGCAGAACAAACTCGACGAGCGACTACCTGACCGCCAGCGGAAAAATCAGTGGGGTACAAAATGGCCTGGCACTTGCCGGCGATTTTATGTCAGCGGCGGCCATTTTAGGGAGTGTCAGTATCGCGTATGCCTATGGGTTTGACGCGGTTCTGTTAACCGTCGGTCCGGTGGTAGGCATAGCCATGTTGTTATTTCTGGTAGTCGAACGATTACGTAATTTAGGAAAATATACTTTCACTGACGTACTGGCATTTCGTTTACAACAACGACCTATTCGCATAGTCGCTGCAACCAGTACCCTGATCATCAGTTTGTGCTATCTCACTGCACAAATGGTTGGTGCTGGCGCGCTGGTAGAAGCACTTTTTCATATTCCTTATCAATATGCCGTGATTGTCACCGGCGTGCTGATGATTCTTTATGTCGCTTTGGGCGGGATGCTGGCAACCACCTGGGTGCAAATTACCAAAGCAGTACTATTAATGGTGGGGACTTTTGTCCTGTTCATCGGTGTTTTATATGCCTTTGACTTTGATCTTAACGCCTTAATCGTCGCCTCTGATGACGCATTTGATGCAGAGAAGTCGGTATTGTCTCCCGGCAATTTTGTCAGCGACCCGATCTCAGCATTTTCGCTTTCTCTGGCGTTCATTTTTGGACCAGCCGGATTACCCCACATACTCATGCGCTTCTTTACCGTTCCGGACGCCTCAGAAGCACGACGCTCATTACTGGTTACGGTTTTATGCGTTGGAATTTTTGGCATCATGATCCTGATTGTTGGTATTGGCTCAATTGCGTTGTTAAAACAAAATCCTCAATTTTTCAGTGATGGTCAGATGATTGGTGGCACCAACATGGCTGCAATTCACCTTTCAGAACTCATTGGCGGCAATGTTTTTCTGGGTTTCTTTTCAGCTGTGGTGTTTGCCACTATCTTAGCGGTTGTATCAGGTTTAACCTTATCCGCAGCTTCCGCCATATCCCATGATTTATTTGTGCATGCGGTCCGTAAGGGTAAAGCAACCGATAAAGAAGAGTTAAATGTCTCTCGATTTGCTTCTTTATCGATTGGTGCCTTAGCGGTTTTGTTTGGTTTACTGTTTGAAGGACAAAATGTGGGGGCATTAACCACCCTGGTAATGACCATGGCCGCCAGCGCCAACTTCCCGGTGCTTTTCTTAGCCATGAACTGGGGTGGACTGACAACCCGAGGGGCTGTTGCAGGATGCCTTACCGGATTATTTTTCACGCTGATACTGATTATTTTAGGGCCTCTGGTTTGGGTGGCGGTGTTCGGTTTCGACACCCCGGTGATCCCCTACTCTTACCCAACGCTGTTTACTATCCCCTCGGCATTTGTGATGGCATGGCTGGCTTCAATTACTGATAAAAGCCCGGCAGCACAACAGGAACGACAAGCTTATGCCAATCAATTTTTACTGTCAGAGATTGGGTTGAGTAAAGCCTGAGATGACCTGACAAAATCAATCACCTATTACCCTGTCTGCCCCCTTG
>JAYZXK010000395.1:0-2994 GCA_036141415.1 Pseudomonadota bacterium | reverse complement strand
GCCATGACCACCTTTAAATACTCTATTGTCCATCTGATGGTATTATTTGTTGTATTGTTGGTTGATCACTATGTTCCGATGGCTTTATGAATCAAAAATTGTTGTTAACCCTGCTGGCAGCGCTGGCCATGGTGGCCGGCGTGGGTATGGCGTGGTGGTTCACCACGCAAAGCACCGAAAATCAAACACCTCAGTATCTGCAAACCTTTCCTGAGCCTCGCCAGCTGGCCGAGGTAACGCTGGTTAATCAACACGGTGAAACGGTCACTAACGAATTGTTTAAAGGGCATTGGAGCCTGCTATTTTTAGGCTATACCTTTTGCCCTGATGTGTGCCCAACTACTATGGCGGCATTAGGAAAAATTTATCCAGAACTAAAAAATATTTCCACCGACTCGCCGATTCAGGTAGTGTTTGTCTCCGTGGATCCAAAGCGGGATACACCTGAAAGGCTCGCCTCTTATGTTGAGTACTTCAACCCGGAGTTTGTTGCTGTAACGGGTGAGCATAAAATGTTGTTCCCGTTTGCGAGATCGCTGGGGCTGATGTACGCCATTGCTGAAAGTACCGATAACCCCAATTATCTTGTTGATCACAGTGCTTCTGTGGTTGTCGTCGATCCGAATGGTTTGTCCATCGGAAGGTTTAAGCCTGAGTATAATCCTGGTGAACTTGCAGTAAGTGACAGTGTTCAAATACTTACTGATATGCCTGTTATTACCAAAGAACAATAAATGCCATGTTGTAGTATTATCCGAAATGCCAAAAAGGATGATGGTAGTATAGCTGTTCCCTTGCTGTTTAACGCTGGTAAGCACTTGCTTACCGAGGTCTTTGGCCGAGGTGACCAACAAGTCGCCCTGGACTACCTGTTATCAGCCTGGAAGAAAGGGGGTGGACAGTACGGTTTTGAAAATCATTGGGTTGCCGAGTATAACGGCGAAGTGACCGGCCTGGTTAGTTGCTGGCATGATCGCTTGCCTGAAAACTTCGACAGAGAAACCCTGTCCTCTATCGTCGAGCACTTCGGTATCGATGACGCGCTTGAGATCGTCATGCGCTCGCAGCAATACCTGGCGGTGTTAGAAGCACCTTTATTTACCGAACTCGGTATTGGCCATCTGGCCGTATCGCCTGATGTTCGTCGTCAGGGTACGGGCTCGGCTCTTATCGAGTTTATGGAAGTAAAAGCCCGTGCGATGAAGAAAAATGCGCTCGTTTTAAACTGTGAAATTGCTAATGCAGGCGCGATTGCTTTTTATCAGCGATTAGGGTTTGGTGAACACCGGACCAACGACCAGTTTGTCCAAATGATCAAAGCGCTGCATATCGAATCGCAATAACCTGTGGGCTATTGCCAGCCGCGGTACTCGCGTCAGCAATAGCCGCTGTTTCGCTTAATCAGGATACTGCCCTTTCTCGTTGGCCACGAAAAACGGCATCGAATACCAGTAAAAACGGCCGCCCGCCGACTCTGATGGCGCAGTACAATTCACCCGTGAACGTCCAATTGGTAACTTTGCATCCAGCATAAAACTAAACTCACTGGCAGTGTTTGCTACGTCAAGCGTACCGCCCTGATAGTAACAGGCCAGCTGCGATAATCTCACGTCTTTAGCGGCATCCTCGTGCAGGGTAATGGTAACGGTGTCATCAAGCTGACGGCTGGTCATTTGCGGATCGGCCAGCGAAGCACTTACCACAGGCATCGCTAAACTGGCCATTTTGGTCTTCAGAGTGCTCAGCTTGGCATAGGGCCCGGCAGCAGGAAAGCGCGGAATGGCCGTCATATCGGTAAATTTACCGAAGGCGCCGGAGTGCTGACCAAACCCGGTATAACCCTGCTTTTCCAGGTGCTTAGCCAACGTGAGATTGTATTCGCCAAAGGGGTACGCGAGGTACTTGAATGATTCACCGGTATGTTGTTGAATGATTTTTTCGGCACTGGTGATGTTTTGCCACACCCGCTTAAGCCAGGCCTGTTCACTCTCCCCGGGCTGTTTTTCCAGCAGGTGCAAATGGTCCATGGTGTGATTGGCGAAGGTCACTCCCTGTTTTTGCATTTGCTTTACCTGTTCCCAGCTAAGCTGATTACCCTGCTTGCCAATCACTTCAGGGTTAATAAAAATGGTGTAAGGGAAGTCATGCTTGCGCAGTAACGGATGCCCATTGGTGAGTATATTTTCGTAGCCATCATCAAAGGTAATGGCCAGCGCGTTATCCGGTACGCTGCCCTTGCCTTTCGCGGCTTCAACCAGCTGCTTTAAGGGCACTACCGTATAGTTTTCTGCAATGTAGTCGAGGTGTTGGGCAAACTCTTCGGGGGTTACTGAGGTGCTGCGCGGGGTATCTTCCGCCACGTGGTGATACAGTAAGATCACGCCGCTGGAATGGGCTGGACCGGCCTCGGCCTGACTTGCCGTGCTGTGCAAAAATAACAGGCTCAGTAACAGCGGGATAAATCGGCGTGTCATGATAAACTGCATGCATTCTCCTTGATATTAATACAAAACTCGCAAAGGTTCCGGTGACAACCCTATCCTATCAGTTACGCGGCAGTGCTGCCCACATTCAGTTATTAAAGCTGGCCCTGCCGATGATCCTGGCGAATATCACCACTCCCTTACTTGGACTAGTTGATACGGCGGTAATGGGGCATATGGATTCATCGGCGCAACTCGCCGGCGCATCCATTGGCGCGTTAATTCTTACCCAAATTTACTGGGTGTGCGGTTTTATTCGAATGTCGGCCACCGGTATGAGTGCACAGGCCAGGGGCGAGGGCGACCTCACCGTGATGGCCAGGTCATTTTATCAAACCGCGGTTATTGCCATCACTATTGGCCTGCTTATCTGGCTAACCCAACAGGCTATTCTGCAAGCCGGCTTATGGCTGGCGGCCCCGGCTGCCGATGTGGCGGTTTACAGCCGTGAATACTTTAATATCCGGGTGTGGGGAGCACCGGCTGCTCTGCTCAATCTGGCGTTGATTGG
>JAYZXK010000394.1:0-4510 GCA_036141415.1 Pseudomonadota bacterium | reverse complement strand
CGCCGCCGTTAAAGCCAATCAGCCACAGTTGGTTGCTAAGCTTCTGGCACTTGGCGCTAACCCAAATCAGCGTAGCGAGCCATCAACTCTAACGTGGCGATACGAAGCCAACTTCAAAACCGAAAACTATATTCCACCACAGCTGACGCCCATGGAAATTGCTGAGCAAAATAACCTCCCGCACATTGCTGAGATGTTGCAACACTACACCCCTTCACTTGCCGGTATTTAAACTGTCTTCAGTTCGGCTGGCTCGGCATTCGGGCCTTAATTTTGCAGGTGCTAACCACTGTAGGTTAGTGTATAAATGGAGCTTTCATTTATTGCAGCGGCATAGCTCAAAGAGATAACGAAACAGTAGTACAAAAATGCCCGATTACACAACATGAAAACTATAACAATATCTTCCAGACAGTCTGGCTTTACACTAATTGAATTAATCATAGTGATAGTGATTCTTGGCGTGTTGTCGGTTGTTGCATTGCCAAGGTTTGTTAATTTTACCAAAGATGCCGAACAAGCAGTTTTTACAGCCAATTTAGGCGCCGTTAGCAGTGCCATTCGGATGTACCATTTGCAATGGCAGGTTAAAGGTCAGCCTGACAGTGCTTTTGGCGTATTTTCCAGTATTCCCTCTGAGTTAGGTTATCCGGCAGGTGGTGCTGATTTAACGGCGGCATTTGAAAGTGACTGCGAAACCATATGGTTTGATTTATTGCAGAATAACGCGCCAACCCTGGGCTTCATTTCAGGTGTAAATGGTTGGTCAGCAACGGTTTCTGATGACGACTGGGTGAGAAGTGCCAGTCAACTGTCAGTCATTGGCGAATCAGAAGATATTTTTTGCCACTTCGTATATACAAAGTCATATTTTAACGGTGGTGTTAGTGGTTTGGCAGATGAGCGGGTGCCAGCGATTCAATACTATATCAGAACGGGTGAAGTTGCATCCTTTGGTTGGCCGTTCACCCCTTAAAAAACGAATTACTGACACTCGCTGTTTGAATGTCTGGAAACCGGATGCTTCACTGCAGTACTCAATCATTTCAGTCTGTCTTCTTTAGGAGGAAGGGAACTGAAAAAACAGACAAGGCATACAAGCCTTGTCTCTGCAGCTTATCGTTGCTTAGTAAAGGGTTAAAAGGCATTTTCAGCCAGATACCATCAAGCCGTTTCTAGCTGAGTAATTTTGCCGGTTATTTACCGAATTTAAAAATAAAGCGATCGGTTTTGCCACGAATATCCGCGGCAAAAACTGATTTTTGCAGATCATCTTCCGGATTACGCAAATAAAACGCTTCTTCTGTTAGCGTAAAGCCTGCAGATTCGAACTGGTGCTTAATAATATTAGGATCAATACGATGCAGAGTGTTCGCCGCGTTAAAACCTGAGCCCGCCTTGGCACTGTGATCAATAATGACGACCACACCATCCTCTTTAAGAATGCGTTTAAAGGTACTCAGCACTGGCATGTAATCAACGACGTCGTCGCGGAAAGTTATAACTTTTCCATCGCGGACCGTATCGGTGAAATACATATCGTGATAGCCCAACGCGGCAAAAATAATATCCACCGAACTATCGGGAATTGGCATTTCGGAAAGAGCAACATTGTCCAGTCTTACCACATTGGGCAATCTGTTATCCTGAGTGCGTTTGATAATATCTTTTTGCGCAAACTGCCAGTAAACACTGTCATTTTGCATATAAACCTTACCGGTTTCTCCCACTGCTCTAGAGAGAAGTTCGGTATACCAGCCACCGCCAGCAAAAAAATCCAGCACCACGTGCCCTTTTCCAATGCCAGTAAAAGAAAGCACTTGCGCCGGTTTTCTGGATTCATCCCGCTGCCTGTCTTCCTGCGGCCTTTCGCTGGCGCTAACAACATCTGCAATTTGCTGTTGGCTTAACGGTGCATTGGCAGCTTGAATTTGAAAAGACATCGCAGAAACGGCAAGCATAAGAGCAAGGGATCTGGAGAAACTCACTGTAAACATACGTTTTTTCATTGAACTTAGGCCTAATACTTTAAATAGACGCATAAGGTTATCCTCAGCTGTTCAGTTTGTGTACAAAAAACTGTAACAGAACAATTCAAATCCCCAGTGAAAAAACGGATCTGCTAATCAACGGCCAACGTTTATTGCCTGCATTGACCGGACGGGCTTGAAAAGCCGGATAATAAAAGGAAAACGGACTGGATTTTATTACTCAGCAACCAGAAAATAACGATTGAGGGTAACAGTATTAATGCTGATATTTGGAATGATATAAATGGTGCGTCTACCCTGATTCGGACAGATTGAGCTAAACAATTGTTTTTAAATACTTAACCCTATTATAAAATAATCTAAAAAGCACAAAAAATACCATAAGTATACCAAATAGATACTTGCCCTATTGATTTAAGGTAAGGTGCGACAAGCTCGCTTGCCTCACCTTGGCGCGCTTTAGTTTTTGCCTATTTAACCAGTTTATATACTCCCAGGGCAATTAGGAGCAATAGCCCTATCAAAATGTCAACGAACCTGAAAAGCCCGCTCCAATCGTTGTGCAACCAAACAGTTGCCTGTAGGCAGATTAAGACAATCAACGCTAAAACAAATAGAAATCTGAACACGATATTCTCCATATATATTTAGGTAGTGAGGCTGGATTACCTCACTAAACTAATGTGCTAGTTTTTAGATCTCAGCGGCGACGAAAACGCCATTTAATTAGATTTATTGGTTATAAAAAAAGCAATCTATATTACTTTTAACACCCTTGAATAATAATGAACAACAACTTAAATTTTTCATAAATATCAAAGCAATAGCAAAGGTAATATAATTGATTCTGTTATAGCAATTAATGGAAAGGTCTAATCATGAATGTAATAATTAAATCCGCGGTTGAAGAAAAGCGCGGGCCGGTTGTTTCGACTCCATATCAAAAAGCATATGACTTCCTGGACAGAATTCCTTATACCTCGTTTCAAAAGCTAGAGCTTATCAAGTTAGAAAAATTCAATACTAAAACTAAGCAAATAGCTATAAAAGCACTAACCGGTACTTTTGTTGTCGTACTGGAGGCTCACAACTTGGTTGATGGTTTTTCTGTGTTTGAGAATCCGGATGACTCCGCTCCACTAGGCAATGCAATTAAAGAAAGAAAACTCACCTTTTTACGAGTCAATCACGCTACAAAAGGCAAAACATACACCATTCGAATCCACCGAGACGAATTAGCAAGTGAGGGGCAATTGTCATCTGCCAATATTTCGCTGATCCACTTGTAGGAACGCGATTAATTTAACTAAGACTACTAAAGTTTTTGAGTCCTGGCTTTTTCTTGAGACCTTCCATCTCACCGAGTCGGACATTGCCAGGACTCATCCCACCATAATATCAAAACACTTTTGATTACCCTCAAAGCTGATTACATAACGTAGCCCTTCAAAGTAAAGGACAACCAGATCTACAACCATTTGATTGGCTTGGTTGTTGTATCACTACTTACCAGTGAGCCTGATTTTGCACGCCTTCACATTGAAAAAAAACATAAGTTTTTAGCTAAGGCTAGAGAGTTAAAGCATTTATATTTCAGCCACTTAAAAGGAAAACAATAGCGATCATCTATCGTTATATTTAAGGAAAAGCGCAGTAGAAAGTTTCAATTCGTGACAGGCGAAAGGGATTAAACAACAACCTGGTATCAAAATGCGTCATAAATAGCCAAACCTTGCGCGGCCGCGTACCCTCAGGGCTGAGACACCCCGGGAAGTACCTTTTTTATTTTGGTTGCCGGTTGGTGAGTGCCCGTATTATCCAGCGTATTACTTTTACCTTTGCCTCATTATCTGGCGCGACCTTCACCGAATCATTAGCCGTATTAACCATCGACTGTACAAAACCTTTTGAAGGTTCGCTTACCCATACTTACTTTACTTATGAACATCGGGAGCGAAACGCCTAGAAGGTCGGGCAAAACTGACCTGCTGACTATTGCCATAAATTAAGATGAAAACAAAAAAACGGATTTAAGACCACTCGCAAAATTAGATTATTGGGGTTCGTATTACCCGCTCACCACGCTTTTAGAAGGACCCAAAGACTAAACAACAACCAAGCGATAAAAATGTGTGGCTAGAATTTTATTGCGCTGCGTATTACCCGCTAGCAACGTTTTACAAAGGACCCGTTTAATGATGATTAACTACGCGTCAGCACGCGTGAAAGTGGCGTGAATGAATTTGACTTAACCCAGTAATCGAAAAACAGCCTGTAATGCCCGTAATAGGCGTTTTAAGAGTGGTTGGCGCTGGTGGCCTACCTTGGTTATCTTCGCTTTGACTGACTGCCCCTGACAGACAACCAGGTAATTATCATTAGTTAATCGCATACACATAAAATCATCTTTGATTTGCTTTTCGTCCACGGTGGCTCCACTCATTCAATACTGTGATGTTATCCACCAAACTATAAGCGCTTTTCTCATATAACGCATCTTGCGCCATTCTGAGAAGATT
>JAYZXK010000393.1:0-12026 GCA_036141415.1 Pseudomonadota bacterium | reverse complement strand
AATCAGCGCGCGGATGGATGCTGAATTTGAAAACCAGACAAAGCGTATCGACGACATTTATCAGGCTGTGGATGAGGCCATCGACCGCGCTTTCCGTGGCCTGACCAAACGTATTGAAGTTAAATGGCCAGATGGCGCCCTGCCTGAAAGGCATCGCTGGGTCACCTATAACAAAACAATGAGTAGCCGGGCAATTGCCGACTTTGAATCGGGTGAGTTGATTATCGAAACCCTGGTAGAGCCTGGTGAAGATTTACAGGAACGTGTGGCTGAACTAATGGAAATGTCATCTTCCATTGCCACTGCCACACCCGCCGAGCTGGATGAGCAGGATGTACTGCTCCAGGAAGTCACCAAAGAGGTGGCTGAAGTTACCGAAGAGCCGGTAGAGATTACGTCCTCTACTGATTCATCACTGGCCGGTGTACTACCTGATACCATTGGCGGCCAGCTCGAGGGTTTGGCCAACGCCTTACAGCAGGATTTATCTGCAGTGCCGGAGTTGCAAGTTGAATCTGAGTCGGTTGATATCAGTGCGGTGGTAAGTAAGGTGGCGCAACAGCAACAACTGACCAAAGCCGATGCGGGTAAGCCGCGGCCGCAGCAAAAGGTAAATGACGAGCCGGCAGAACCACTGCAAGTCGCCGAAGTACCTGCAGAAAAAACACCTGTTGCAGTCGAGCAGCCAACTACACCGCAGCAACCCAAAGCGGAAGCTCAGATTGCGGCAACCACAAAACCAGCTGAACCGGCCAAACCTTTTCCGGTTCCTGCTCCCATGCCGGTGCTGAGCGTAGTGGAAGAAGGCGGACAAACCCGGCTGCAGTTAAAAATTGAATTTGTGAACGGTTATCAGGAAAAACTGGTTAAGCAGTATTTTGATGATATTAAAGGTTATGCAGAGCAATATGATGTGCCGGTATCAGTGATTATGGCCATTATCGAAACAGAATCGAGTTATAACCCCAGAGCAGTATCTCCAGTTCCCGCGTTTGGTTTAATGCAACTGGTGCCTAAAACCGCCGGTCTCGACGCACACCTTTTTGTACACGGCGAGAAAAAGATAGTAAGTGCTGACTACTTGTTTAATGAGGATAACAACCTCAAGCTTGGCTCAGCTTATTTCCATCTGCTGACCCATCGTTACTTACGCAAAATCACTGACCCTCAGGCACGTTTTTATTGTGCGGTTGCCAGTTACAACACCGGGGTGGGCAATGTAGCCAGAACCTTTACCGGCAGAAAGAGCATTACTGCCGCGGTAGACACCATCAATGGGATGTCGCCCGATGCAGTTTATGATTTCCTGATGGAAAACCTGCCAGCCCAGGAAACCAAAAACTACCTGAAAAAGGTGGTAACCCGAATGGCCAAATATAAGCAATTTGATGCGTAACCCGTTTAAAGTGAGAGCAACAATGAAGACAATGCGATATTTAACTTTGGTGTGTGCGTTCCTTACCGGCCTCGCTAATGCAGAAGAAGTCGTTGAGCAAAAGCCGGGTGGCTTAATTAACTGGTCTTCCGGGGTAATTTCAGCCTACGGCTATGGCGTAGCGCCTGACGATGTGCCGCTCGTAAAACAACGATTGCTGGCTCGCCGGGCAGCGCAACTGGATGCTTACCGAAACCTGGCGGAGATGATCAAAGGCGTGCGGGTATCGTCTGAAACCGTTGTCGAGCAAATGGTAGCCCAGAGCGACACGGTGAAAACCAGTCTGGAAGCCATGATCAAAGGCGCTGCAATGACCGCCGATCATTACCAGAACGACGTTGCAACCGTTACCATGACCATGTCACTGGACGGTCGCTTTATTCAGATGATTGCGCCGGAAGTAGCAAAGGGCGGCATGACTGCAGCAAACTGGTACGATAAACCGGTGCAATGGGTACTGGCACGCACCGACCAGATTGAATGGCCTTCGCTTACCCTGTTCCCTACTGCAGCGGCAGCAGAAACAACCCAGAGCCATTTGGTTATCGACAACCCTAATCAACTGGAGCTGGTAAAAGAAATTACCCGGTTACTGAAAGCACACAGCCAGCCTCAGGTTATCGCTCAGCTGGAACAACAAATTGAATTCTACGAAAGTAACAGTAACTTTACCGGCGTATTAATTGATGCCAGCCAGATTGGTAACTTTGAGCTGGCGACTATTCCGCGCATCAGAAACCAGAAGGGTGACATTATTTACCCGACCGCAGACGATTTAACCCAGGGGCGTATCAGCAGCCGCCCGGTGTCGTACGACTTTGATGTGAATGATGCGGTACGCAACGCGCGCATTGCGGTTAAACCTTTTATCATTCCTGCTGAAGGCACCTATAAATCCCGTAAGTCAGATTTAGTTATCAGCGACGCTGCCGTAGCGTTACTGAAATCCCAGCAAACCCTGCAAAAAGCGCTGGGTAACGCCGAAGTGATGATAGTGATAGCCAGATGATAAGCGCCACCTGCTATCGAGGGTTATTGGTATGCCTGTTGCTGGTGGTGTTCTGCCAGCCGGTTGCTAATGCGTCACCCAAAGTAGCGATTGTTGAAGCGCAAATCCTGATTGAAAGCGGCGAGTACGAAGAGGCTATCCGCTATCTGGAAAATGCTACGGTGCAGTACCCGGGCAATGATATGCTGCTGTCGCTTTATGGTGATGCGCTGTACGAAAACAAACAGATTGCCGAGGCCGAGGTGGCCTTTCGACGGGCGCTGGAAATTAACCCGTTGAATGCCCTGGCGGCCCGCCGGATAGAAGTAATACGGTCTATTTACGATGCGTCGGTGAGTGAGCAGGCCCAGCAGTTAGAAGAACTCACCCTTGATAAGCTTTTCGACCTCATCGCTATGGCCATGGCATTTGCCCTGGGTACGGTGATGTCGAAATATCTGCGTAAATTCTCTGACTGGAATTTTATGCGTCGCAGTCGCAAACTGTTCTTAAAAGGCGATTACGATGACTTTGTTGATTTGTTGGAAATTCAGCTTTCGACTAACGAGCTAAAACCCCTGCGCCGCAGTATACACTTCATGCAGGAACAAATGTCGCAGGACGAAATCATGACGTTGCTTAACCGCTACGTAAACACGGAAGATAATCTCCATACCCTCACCCGTATGGTAAGGCTAAGTTATGAACACGGCGATATTCCGAACACTTAGCTTTTGCTGCGCTGCATTATTGTGGGGTTGTGGTAGCACGCCTCCGCCGCCCAGTCTGTCTGCACAGTATCAACAGCTCGCCCGGGACGCCGGTTTTTCGGTGTACGCCATGCGCAATATTGCCAATCAGGCCTACCAGAACAACGACCTGCCGCTTATGGCGAAAGCCCTGTGGAAACTATGCCAGCGAGGCGTTGCCTCAACGGGCGTTACCGATGATTGCGCGGCACTGCTCGACGTGGCAATCATTCAGGGCGATGAGTTGGCTCAGGCAAGAGCCCATCTGGCGCAGTATTTTATTACCGGCAACCGGGATGATTATGCGCTGGCCATGGCAGCACTGCCAGCCAACGACGCTTTTTACCGGACCATCTTCGATATCAATGTGGAGAACTGCCTCAACAGTACACAAACAACCGAGTGGCTAGCCCTACAGTGCTATCTTTCTGGTAAGGCGGCGCTCAATGAATCAGCCTTACAGAAAGCCCTGGTGTTATTTGAGCAGTTTGATGCCCGCCATAACATGGCAGACAGCTACTATTTACTGGCAAAGTTAAAGCATCAGCAGGGTCAGCCAAACGCGGCCGCCGATTATGCGTCGCGAGCAGCGCTGCTGCTTAGTCAGCTGGGCGAGGCCGCCCGGGCAGAGCAGGTCAGAACCTGGCGAAGGGATACGGTTCATGCTCAGTAGCCTGGGATTAAGAACCCGGCGTTATGCCAATGTACTGGTAGGGATCACCGGTCTGCTAGGGCTGGCAATAAATACCTGTCCGCAACTCCTAAAGCCCCAGCGACGTCGTATATTCTGGTTGCTGTTCAAACGCCAGTTGTATAACTCAGGCCTCAGAGCGGCATCGATTAACACCATTATTGCAGTATTACTTGGCGTGTTTGTGATGTCCAAGGCCTATTCGGTTATTCCCAATAACATGCAGTTTATCGATTACTACGCGCAGTTTTTTAATATCGTGGTGAATCGGGAAATCGGCCCTTTAATATCCGGTATCATTTTGATTGCCCGCTCTGCCTCGGCGGTAACCGCAGAAGTGGGGCAAATGCAGTTATATCGGCAGTTTGATGCTTTGTCTGCGGTCAATATGAGCCCGGCGCTGGTTTTTCTGTTGCCGGTATTCTTTGCGTTTCCGCTGTCGTTGCTGCTGATGTTTTTCTATTTTAATCTGATATGCGTGTTTACCTCCTATGCGGTAATCGAGTTATATCATGAGGGCGGCATTACGCTGATGGCATTTATCCGAGCCCTGCTAGAACAGCTCACTTTCACCGAAGTGCTGGTGAGTATGACCAAGGCGCTGGTAGGCGGCTGTCTGATAGGTCTGGCGAGTCTGTTTTTTGGTTACAATGTGCAAGACCGTTTTACCGATGTGTCGCGAGCAATTTCTAATTCTAATACCTTTCAACTGTTTGCGTTTTTTGTGCTGAACGTGGGCTTGTCCTACCTGGTGTACTTATGACCTGCTTACAGTTTGATAATGTTGATTTGCGCTTTGACGATAATGTGGTGTTCCGGCAGCTCAACCTGCGCGTTAACAGCGGTGAAATTGTGTGTGTGGAAACTGGCGTGCTGGATGGTGGTTCCAGTTTATTAAAGCTGGCTGCCGGCTTATGCGAGCCGGATGACGGCAACATCATTATTGAAGGTTTATCGCTCAGGGATATGACCGAACAGGCGCGTTTTAAAGCTACCTGTATGGCTTTTGAAGACGGTGGGTTACTGAGTATATTCACTAACTACAATAACATTGCCTTTCCGATGTTGTACCATACGCGAATGTCGGAGCAAGAAATTGCCGATCAGATACAGCCTCTGGCAGAGGCGCTGGCAATGGCCGATTTATTGGCGCTGGAACCGCATCAGCTGAATGATGTGCAAACCCGTATGATGAATCTGTTACGGGCAATGGTGTTTCGACCTAAACTGATATTACTGGATGAAGTGCAAAGCGGGATGTCACACGAAATGCGTGAAAATATGCTAAATGTGTTGCTCAGGGAACAGCAGGAACATCAGTATGCGGTAGTGATGACTGTCACCGCAGGCGATCGTACCGACTTTGCCGATCGGGTACTGGCAATCCATAACCACCAACTGGAGGAAGTACAATGAGCTTTGCGCCATCACAGTCGCTGTCTTCCCGTGCGCAGGATACGCTGCTTGGTTTGTTTGTGATTGTGGCTGTGTTACTGGCTGGCTGGTTACTGTTTGAGGATTTACAGGAGCAACACGCCGATCAACTACGTTTTCGGGCTAACCTTTCTTCGTCGTTTGGGCTGGGTGTGGGCTCGCCGGTGAAAATAAACGGCGTCAGCGTGGGGCGGATTGATAACATCCGCCTCAGTGAACAGGGGCAGGTGGCGCTGGACTTAGTGATGCAGCGGGAATACCAGTCACTGTACCGGGCGGGAAGCCGGCTTAAGATAGATTCTACCCTGGCCATTGATAACGTGTTGTCGGGTGCGGCCATTGCTTTTATTCCGGGACCGGCGGGGCAATTACAAAACGGAGCCTTACTGGAAGCCGAAGAGCCACGCTCAATACAGGATCTCATGCAGGAATGGGATATCCAGGCGCTGTCACAAAAAGTGGCCGATATTCTGGTGAACCTCGACAAAATAGTGACCAATGTGAGTGATAATCAGGATTCACTGACCAAAAGTCTGGAAAACGTCGCCGCGCTGACTTCCAGTATGACCGAAGCCAGTCAGCAGTTGCCTGACGTGCTTAATCAGATGCAGCGCACCATGCAGGTAATGGAAACCACCCTGCAGGAAGGCTCGCAAACAGTTAACGATAATATGGCTACCTTTGCCGGGGTGGCAGAGCAGTCTGCACAGTTGATGGAAAGTATTAATGCTATCGCGGTGAATATGGAACCCACCGTGGCAGAAATGCCAGAAACCCAGGCATTGCTTAACAATTTATTATTTGAGGTAAATGGTCTCACCCGCCAGTTACGTCAACATTGGTTATTACAGGGCGGGGAGCCCGCGCCGGTGCCAGGCAAGGGGCTGGAAAATAATGGTTTATTCCCGCCTGATGAATCCCTATACGACCCTGCGGTACCACCGCCTGTGAAAGGAGAACCCAAGTCATGAATAAGCTGTCTGTGCGCCTGTGGTTAGGTGCGGTGTGTCTGGTGTTGGCTGGTTGTACGGTAAGTACAAAAGACACGGTGCTGGTGGGTCCACCGCAACGTTCAACCAGCAGCGAAGTTGAGAACAACACCGGGGTAAGCGGTGATCAGCAGGCAATCCCCTCGAGCATTGCCATTTTGCCTTTCAGTAATGTCACCGAGGAAAAAGTTGCCGGACCGCTGCTTCGACAGGTCATTAACAGCCAGCTTTCCGGCCGGAACTTCTCGGTAATGCATCCGGGCGAAGTGGATAAACGGCTACCGTCGGGTCCGCTGGATCACACTCAAATGGCGTCTTATCTCGGCGTTGAAGGGGTACTGGTGGGTGAAGTGGTCGACTTCGAACGGTTTTTTGCCGGGATTTACTCAGAGATTCGTCTGGGCATCAAGCTGTCACTGTATAACACCAAAGGCGACGTGGTTTGGACTGGCGAGCATGAGGTCACTCAGCGTGCCGGTGGTGTATCGACCACCGCCTGGGGCTTATTACTCAATGCTGCCATTGCCGCCATGAATCTGGATGATGAAAATCTGCTGGCCGCCGCTGACGAACTGGGTCGCAAAGTGGCTTTTGAGTTTCCTCAACCGCGCTTTTATAAAGGCAGTGCCGGCCCTCTTATTGAATCTGTTATTCACGACAAAGCCGGTAAATGGTTACGCTACGGCGACGTAATCGAAGTCGGCGTGAAAGGCGAGGCAGGTTTACAGGCATTTGTGGAACTGGGTAACCAGCTACGTACCGAACTTAAAGAAGTGGAGCCAGGGGTTTATATCAGTGAGATCCCGGTACAACCCGATTGGAACGAACAGCGGGTGCCGGTTACCGGTATCCTGCAAGACACCGATGGCAGCACCAATACCCTGCTGAGTATTACCGGCCTGGTGAATTTTGATAATGAAGCGCCACCGCCGGTCACTAACCTGGTAGGCAGTCAGACTGAAACCACCCTTAAGCTGGCCTGGCAGGATGCCGAAGTTGCAGCAGCTTATAAAGTAACGCGCACCGATGACAGTGGTAGTAAAGTCATACAGCAGAGCAGTGACTCCTTCGTGAACCTCGATATTGATTCGGAAGCATTCAGTAAGAGTACCTATGAGGTGGTTGCCATCGATGAGGCCGGCAATGCCAGTGAGCCTAAAGCGCTGACACTGACTACCTATATAAAGGAAGTGGGTAAACAAACCTTTGTGAGCGGCCCGCTGCAAGGTGGTTATACCGGCATTTTGTCGCTTACCGACACCTTCAGTCCTTATCAGGTAAAAGGTGAGGTGGTGTTTGAAGAAGACAGTGAGTTATACATTGAACCGGGGGTGGTGCTGGAGTTTGAATCCGGTGCCACTATCGAAATTAACGGTGAAGCGTATTTCTGGGGGCTAAAACAGGATATCCGTATTCGTGCCAGTGGCGAACAGGCGCGCCGGGAGCCGTACCTGATTATTAACAATACCAAACCAACACAAATCTCAGGGCTAAAAATGTCCGGCGCCGGCATAGGCATACTGGTTAAATCCGGTCAGCCACTGCTCGAAGCCATTGAAATAACTGGCAGCCGGTTTACCGCGTTGAGTATCGAAGGTGAATCCAATGTGACATTACGCTCCTGCGTAATTGACGGCAGTAATACGGCCGGTATTGTGGTGAGTGATTATGCCAAACTCAATATGACAGACTGTACGCTGCAGAATAATTTCCCGTTTCATATTCAGAACGCGTCCAGTTATGAGGTCATAGCAGAAGGCAACAAATGGCAACCTGCGCCATCTGAAACGTCAATTTTAGGTAAGGTAAGGACTAAATAATGAGAAAGCTTTTATTCGCCCTGGCGCTGGTAAGCAGCAGTAGCATTGCCGCGGACGCTCATTATGAAGAATGGACAGCGGCGGGCGGTAAAATTAACTGGACCACCGCACAAGTCTCTGCCGAAGGTTACGGCTTACCACCGGGCAATGTGGGCGGTAAAGCCGGCCCATTACTGGCGTGCCGCGCGGCAGTGGTAGATGCTCAGCGTAATCTGCTGGAGGCCACTCAAGGGGTCAGAGTCACTGCGACCACCGTTATCGACAATTATATGTTGAGTAACGATGAGGTGAAAAGTGAAGTGGAGGGGATTATTCGTAATGCCCGCATTATCAGCCGTACCCCTGCCGATGACGGTAGCTGCAAAATAGAAATGGTCATCAACCTGGGCGGTAAGGCTTCTAAAACCATTTATCAGGAAGTTTATCAGGAAACCGGCCTGCAAAGTTTTTACCGCTCAACCCTCGACTGGTTAGGCGGAGCATTGATCAGCAAAGCTTATGCCGAGGATGATGTAGAGCTGGAACAGCCGGTATGGCTGCAGGAAATGGAAAAGCTCAACCGTCGGTTATCGGTTATTGAGCAAAAACTGGTTGAGAACCGTCGCCAGGAAGCTCAGCCTGCGCCGGCCACCGATGTGCAGCCTACCGGGCTGGTAGTGGATGCCAGAGGCAGTAACTTTATTCCATCACTGAGTCCGAAGATTCGCCAGTTACGCGGCGCAGTTGTGTACCCGGATCAGGGGGCCAGTAATGAGCGCTTGCTGGAGCGTGGTCAACTGGTGTCTTTGTTCGCTCGCGATGTGGACTTTGCCGTGCAGCACCCCGTTGTAGGTAATCGGCCGCTGTTAGTTAAGGCGCTTCGTACCTATGGCGACACCCGTACCGAAATTGTGCTGGCCAGCGAATATGCCGAACGTATTATCGAACTTAATGATAAAGGTTTTTTCAATGAAGCCGGCGTTATTATAGTGCTCGACTAAGTGTCACCTGGTTAGCAAAGCCGGTACGTTTTAGGCGTTAGTTATTACATGAAATTGGGCCTTAAAGGCCCAATTTGCTATTCGTTACCCGTGTCAACATAGCCAAACTCAGGTCTTTTAAGGCATACTAAACGACCTCGAAGATTACTGTCTGTGTCTATGCCTGATTTATCCCAACGTCATACTTTTGGTATCGCCAGTCGTTGCCGCGTACTCCACGAATTTTGCTCGGTGCAGCAACTTCTCGATTTATACCCCCGCGAAACGCCCTGTTATATCATGGGAGAGGGAAGTAATACGATTTTTACCGAAGACTATGATGGCCAGGTGCTGGTGAATAAAATTACCGGCGTAGAGGCTTGTCATGAGCCCGGTGGCATGAGTCTGCGGGTAGGTGCTGGTGAAAACTGGCATACACTGGTGGCCTATACCATAGAGCAAGGCTGGGCAGGCCTGGAAAATCTCGCGCTGATCCCCGGCTCTGTGGGTGCCGCCCCTATTCAGAATATTGGCGCATACGGGCTGGAAGTTGGTGAACGCATCCGTCAGGTAGAGGTGGTAGATGTTATCACCGGCAGGATATTTACATTAACCCGGGACGAATGTCAGTTTGGTTACCGGGACAGCCGCTTTAAGCGTGCCGAAGCAAAGCACTGGGTAGTCACCCACGTGCACTTTTGGCTGGCCAATGATATTACACCGGTAACGGCCTACGCAGAGCTGGCAGCGCTGGATAACCCAACTCCTGTTGAGATTTTCAATAAGGTGATAGAGGTGCGCCAGCAGAAGCTACCGGATCCCGCGGTGCTAGGCAATGCGGGGAGTTTTTTCAAAAACCCGACTATCACTACCACTGAGTATGAAGCACTGAAAAAATCGCATCCGACTATTCCTGGCTTTGTGGTGAATGACCAACAGGTAAAAGTACCGGCCGCCTGGCTAATTGATAATGCCGGATTTAAAGGCCAGTGCATAGACGGCGTTTGTTGTTATCACCGCCAGCCGTTGGTGCTGGTCAATCAACATCATGCTACGGGCGAAGCACTGCTAGCGTTGGCCCGGGCGATTCAGCAAAAAGTCTCACAGCTATTTTCTGTCACGCTGGCACCCGAGGTGAGACTGCTGGGTAAACAAGGACGTATAGAACTATGAAACATAAATCCCGCGAGGTGAGGCAACAGCTGCTTTGCTTGCTGGCGGACGGTGACTTTCACTCCGGTGAAACCCTGGCCCAGACATTAAACCTATCGCGCACTGCTATTGCCGGACATATCAACCAGCTTATTGACTGGGGCCTGGATGTATTCAAGGTAAAAGGGAAGGGCTATAAATTAAATCGCCCGCTTAAGCTGCTCGATGCAGACGCTATTAAGGATACGATTAGCAATAAGCCATTTGCTGACGTTAGTGTGCTGCAGGTAATCGAGTCGACCAATACCGAACTGAAAAACACCGACCGGGTACGGGCAAACGGCGATACGGTACTGGCTGAGATCCAGACCGCTGGTCGCGGCCGCCATGGACGCCAGTGGCTGGCGCCCGTGGGCGGAAGCTTAACACTTTCCACGTACTGGCGTTTTAATGACGGCTATCAGGGCATGGCTGGCTTGTCATTATTAGTAGGTGTAGCTATATGCCGGGCGCTGCGAGACTGTGGTGTGGAAGAAGCACGCCTTAAGTGGCCAAACGATGTATACCTGTATGGTAAAAAGCTGGCCGGAGTATTAATTGAAGTGGAAGGCCAGATTGGTGCACCCGCCGATTGTATCATCGGCATCGGGTTAAATGTTATGGTGCCGGCTCACGAGTACGATGTGGGCCAGCCGCATACCGATTTAAGCCAGGTTCTCGGCCCGGATGTCGATCGGAATGAGGTAGCGGCCCGTATCATTGAACAACTCTGGACACTACTGCCTGATTTTACCCAACGCGGGTTTGAACCCTATATCGAAGAATGGCAACACCTCGACTGGTTTGCCGATCGCACCGTGGTAGTAAAAACAGGCGACAAACGAATCAGTGGCATTAACCGGGGCATCGACGCCAGTGGCGCACTGCTGCTGGAAACAGCAGACGGCATAACCCGGTTCCACGGAGGAGAGGTAAGTTTACGTGCAAACTAACAGCGTATTGCTGGTGGATATTGGTAACACCCGAATTAAGTACCGCTTGTTAACTGATGATGCCGATAACGTCACAACGGTTGATGACCTGTCGGCATTGATTACTTATATAGAGGCCGCACCGCTTACTCACTTATATATCGCTAATGTGGGTAAACCGGCAGTGGAAGAAGCGCTGGCACAATTATGTAACGAACAACAGATTATATTTTGTGCGGTAAAAACAGAAAGTGACGCATTTGGTATCACTAACAGTTACCCCAATCCGCAAAAAATGGGTGTGGATCGCTGGCTGGCAATTTTAGGGGCGGCAAAATTAACCGATAAACCGTTTGCCGTGATCGATGCCGGTACGGCGGTAACAGTAGATTTTGTGGCAGATGGTCAACATTTAGGCGGTTGGATAGCACCAGGCTTTCATACAATGAAAAAAGCATTGCTGTCTAATACCACCCGGGTTTTCGAAAATGAAACCGTGCCGGAACAATTAATGGCTGCCAGTGATACCGAGGAATGTGTGGCCATGGGGTGCTTAGCGGCATTGCAGGGCGTTTTTTGGTCAGCCAGGCGGCGATTAAATAATCAATTTAAAGAAAATGTCATAATTTTTACCGGTGGCGACAAAAAACTGCTGACAAGTGCTTGTGACGGTTATAGTCTCAGCGCCGCGAATTTGGTGATAGACGGCCTTGCCCGCTATGCTGAAAAAGCTTCTTTTTATTGATTTTGTAAAATTAAACGACAGGGTGGTAAATTAATAACCACTCAGTCAAAAAAAAGAAAATTTTTCGCAAAAGCCTATTGCACTGAGTGATTC
>JAYZXK010000392.1:0-9878 GCA_036141415.1 Pseudomonadota bacterium | reverse complement strand
CGAAGTCTTTTCTGCGCGGTTGATCACCAATTACCGTTCGGAAATTCTCGAGCAAATCGGCTCTTGTCCGGTGTCAGCACAGCTGGACGATGTGAAGGGCTGTAAAATCTGGGGCGATCAGTATCAGGCCGGCTACACCAGTGTGGATGCCAAATTTAAATACGATCTGACCGAAAACGTTCAGTTGTATTTTGATGCGCTTAATCTGACCTCACAGGAAGATTTACGCTTCTTTAAAGGCAATGAATACAGTGGTGGTAACATCCTGTATCAAAAAGAAGTGTACGGCCAGACCTATCAGTTAGGTGCCACGATCAAGTTCTATTAAACGATAACGAGGCTATGCCTCTGCACAGTTAATTGAAACGGGAACGTGGCATCAGGGGCGGACACTGCTTTGGTGCCGCCAGGCCGCACTCCCGCACTATCATCCTGGGAGGGTGAACATGAAAAAGCTCAATCGCATTGCTGCTCTGGTGGGTAGCGCCGTATTGGTAACCGGTTGCGGATTTGAACAAACCATCAATGTAAAAGAAGAGCCGGCACCGGCGCTGACCGGCCAGTTTATTGACGCCCCGGTAGGGGGCTTAAGTTACAGCTCAGAGTCTTTCCCCGACGGCACCACTAATGAAAATGGTGAATTTTCTTACTTTCGTGGCGATCAGATAACATTTTCCATCGGTGACTTTACGTTTCCTACCGTGCCAGCATCCAGTTTATTAACGCCGCTGGCGCTGTTTCAGACCGATAATCCGTTTAACCCGGCAGTAGTCAATACACTGCGGTTGTTGCAGGCGCTGGATACCGATGCCGACCCTACAAACGGTATCAGTATTTCTGCCAATGCCGCAGCCGCTGCGCAAATGTTACTGGAGGAGGGCGAAACCGTTGAGTCATTCTTCGCTCAGGACAGCGACGCCTTTGCTGCCGATGTAGAGCCATGGCTGGCCACCGCGGGGGGCAGCACTACGTTAACAGACTATGATGACGCGGTAGCGCATTTTGTTAACTATCTCGAAACCGAGTATGGCACACTGCTGACCAATGCCATTAACGTTGAGCTGATAACCGGTACCCTATACAACACTTATATTCAGGGCAGTACGGCGGTGAAGTCTGCAGTTACGTTTACGCCGGACGACGCTGGCGGCCTGACAGGTTCGTTTAGCTACACGGAAGGCGAAGTGACCACAACCGGTACCTATGGCTTTGCTTTTGGACGCCGGGCACTTGTACTGACCACCGATACCAGCACTCACTACCTGGTTTCGCGTTCGTACAATACGGTTAACCAGGTATACAGCTTATGCTGGTTTGATGATCCTACCCAGGCAGTAGCCAGTTTAGTGCGGGCCTGTGATGCCGGCGAGGACCCGCAGGATAACCTGTTGGTTCTCACCGAAGAACAGGCCGATTTGGAGCTGATTGCATTAGAAGAACAAGCGTCTAATGTAGAACCTGCTTTGGCGGAAAGCTTTGATACCGACATTACTACTTTCTTTTCGTCGGGCTATAAGCGTTTAACCGATGATCCGAATAGCAGCGCTATGTACTTTAAAACTGGCGGCAGTCCGGTCATCGACCCGGAGCTGGGCCAGCTTAATTTGTCTGGCGCGCGCTTTACCATTGGTAATACTACACCTGGTGTTGAAACGACCTCATCAGATACGGTGGGCACCGGTATTTTTAATATCAGCGAAGGCTTTACCATCAGCTTTGATGTAATTTCCCATACCAGTGCCGGCAGCCTGAATATATACGTGGATAACAACACCACCAGTCAGGGCAACTCCGTGCATGGCGGCGCCAGTAAATTTATTGGGATGAGCATTAGCGAAGAAAACTTCCCGATTGGTCAGCGCTTCACCTACACCTATGAGCCCGGCACCGATGTGACAGGATTACCGGTAGATGACCCGGATGCGCGCATTTTAGACCCGGCTATCACTAACTCGTTCTTTCAGTTACGCACCGACAGTTCCGGCAATATCACTATTGATAACCTGACCATCGAAACGGTGGCCGATGCCGTGGATGCACCAGAAGTACCGGAGGAGCCGGAAGAACCAGAAGAACCCGAAGTGCCAGAGCAACCTGAAATCCCGCAGGTGGATTTGCCGCTCACCTATAATTACATTGGCGTGACGGAGGATATCTTCTCTGATGCCTTTGCCAGCCTGGTTAACAGTACTGGTGAAACCCTGCCACTTTACTACCGTACCGGCGGCACCGTGATGGTCGTGAGCGATGGTCTGCAAATCGATTCGGGACGCTTCACCATTGGTAATTCAGTACCAGAAACAGAAACCTCTGCCGATGATACGATTTTCACCGGTGTGCTTGATTTAAGCCGCCCGTATAAAGTGGTGATGGATATTGTGTCGGTCAGTGATACCGAGGGTGACAACAAGTTCCAGATTTATGTGGATAACAACACCAGTAGCAGCAGCAAATCAGTACACGGTGGTGATTCACGTTTTTATAGTGAACTGATCAATACCCTGGAACCCGGCACCACGCTGGAAGTAGAAGGGTTGGTGGCATCGGAAAATTCATTCCTGCAACTGCGCACTGAAAGTGGCGGTACCGTGGTGATTAATAATCTGCGCATTGAGTATATTGAAGATGCCAGTATGTTTTCCTGTGAAGATGATCCGAGCCTGTATTTTTGTGATGACTTCAGCAGTGGTAACACCGATAACTGGAACCTGCTGGCCCAGCCGGATAATACCGAAGGCGCTATCGGCAGCTTTGATATTTATACCAGCGATACCGGTAACGACATGCTGCGCTATACCGCCGGTGGCGCCGGTGGTGAAATCATTCAGCTCACCGATGAAGCCATGGCGCAGATTCCGGATACGGCCGACTATTTTGTGGAAGCTCGTATTCGTCCGCGTCAAAACAGCACTACCGCCAATAAGCAGCTTTACTTTACTGCTCGCTACGACAGCGCGGGTAACTGGTACGGCGGCGGTTTAAATCTGCAGAACTCATCAAGCAGCACCCGGGTGGAAATTGCCATCAGCACCGACGGTTCAATTAATCGTCCGGTTCAGGCCAGTACGCCTTTGTTACTGGGCGAAAAAGACGGCACCGATGGCGTTTGGTACCGCGTACGATTCGACCTGGTAGGTGACACTCTAACGGTTTACCTCGACGGCGAGGAAATGGGCTCAATCAGTGATACAACCTTTACGGCTAAAGGACTGATTGGCATGTTCACCAATAACCGTTCCTTTGAAATGGACGATTTCAAGGTAGGCGACCCGAGCGTGAAGCCGGTGCAACTGACCCTGGACTATAAAGACACAGAATGGAACGCCACAACCACAACTGACCCGCTGATCGTGTATGTTACCGCCGTGCAAAATGATGGCATTACCGATGATACCTTCACGGTCACATCGTCCGATGAGAGCGTGGTGAGTGTGGCTATTGACGGCCCCAATGTCACCCTTACACCTGCCGCAGCAGGGAGTGCGACGGTAACCTTTACATCAGGTTCCGATCCTACTCTGGTGCGCAGTGTTGAGGTATTAGTGACCGAAGGCTTTGTAATGCCAACCGGTGATTACGGCGACCTGACTGGCAGAACTTCCCCTGCGATTGCAGCGACCAATGCCTATGTGGACGGCCGCTTGTCGATTACCTTTGATAGTGCACCAGTGCTGGCTGAGGTTGGTGAAGTACGCATCTATGATGCGGCCGACGATACGGTGGCCGATGTTATTACCCTTGGCGGTGATATTGATGCGCTGGGCTATGAGGGGCAGGACCGCCTGCGCCGGGTAAATTACCGCCCGTTTAAGGTGGATGGTAACACCCTGACTATCGTACCGCACACCAACGCGCTGGATTACGATAAAACCTATTATGTGGCCATTGGTGAGGGCGTGGTTACGGGCACCCAGCTCAACGGCACCGACTTTACCGGCATGGGTAAAACGGCCGGCTGGCAGTTTAGCACCCAGGAAATAGGGCCGTCAGGCAGCGAGGTGACCGTAGATGATGACGGACTGGCAGATTTCAGAACAGTACAGGGCGCACTTAACTACGTAATGGAAAATGTAGCGAAAGACACTGCGGCAACCATTACCGTTAAAGCCGGTATGTACAATGAGCTGCTGTACGTACGCAATAAGAATAACCTGACTATTGAAGGCGAGGATCGCGACAATACGGTTATTTACTACGATAACTACGAGTCCTTTAACGGTGGCACCGGCGGCAGCGAAGCGCCGGGAACCGGCACACCAAATGGTGGACGTAGCGTGTTCCTGGTAGAAAGTGCCGATAACCTGGTGCTGAATAACTTTACCCTGAAGAACAGCCATACCCGCAATAACGTAGACTCGAATCAGGCCGAAACGATTTATTTCAACAGCAGTCATCGCCTGATTGCCAATAACATGAACTTTATCAGTGAGCAGGATACGCTGCTGCTGAAGGGCTACAGCTGGTTCTACAACACGCTGGTGGCCGGTAACGTTGATTTCATCTGGGGCTACGCAACAGCAGCTTTATTTGAAGAAAGCGAAATCCGCACTATTGGCGACTCGAAATACGGCAGCGATGCCACCTCACCGGGCGGCTATGTACTGCAGGCACGGGTACAAAATGCCGAAGATCCGGGCTTTGTGTTCTTAAACAGTGACTTTACCCATGGCCCGGGGCCGCTGGGCACAACCGTTGAAGCCGGTTCTACCTATATTGCCCGTAGTGGTGGAAACAGTAACTACTACGACAACATTACCCTGGTAAATAACACCTTTGGTGAGCATATTGCTGCAGTGGGCTGGGCCTATAACGGCATTAATGGTCAGCCACAACCCAACCCGGATCCTGCTACGGCGAATGCCGGTTGGCGTGAATACGGCAGTATGGACAGCCAGGGCAATGCGCTGGATCTGTCTGCCCGGTCGGGTGGTTATCTGCTGTCGGAGGCAGAGGTGGCTGATTACAGCACTCGTGCCAGCGTTTTTGCCGGCTACAATGATGGTGCTGGCTGGGAGCCTCAGCCGCTGGATGCGCCGGTCATCATCGAAGAAGTCACCGATAAAGGCTTTGCCGGTCACAATTTTGATATTACCGGTGGCGCTGGTGGCATGGTGGTCACAGTTGATACCGGGGCGAAATTAACCGCTGCGCTTGAAGAAGCCAGTAACGCCAACACGCCGGTAACCATATATGTGGATGGTGTTATTACCGATGCCAATAACGATGGCAGCGGTCGCTCCATCGAAATTAAGGATATGGACAATGTTTCCATTATTGGTGTGGCCGATCGCGGTGAGTTTGACGGCATTGGTATTTCGATTCGCCGGGCCAACAATATCATTATCCAGAACCTTAAGATCCATCATGTCTTAACCGGTGGTAAGGATGCTATTTCCATAGAAGGGGATGATGATGGCTCAACCACCAGTTATATCTGGATTGACCATAACGAGCTCTACAGTACGTTAGATGTGAATAAAGATTTCTATGATGGTCTGATTGACTCCAAGTCAGGCGCGAAGAACATCACGATTTCCTATAACTATCTGCACGATCACTGGAAAGCCTCGTTACATGGCCATACCGATGATGAAAGTAGCAGTAATGACAGAGACCGGTTGATTACCTTCCACCATAACCGCTTTGAGAACATTGAGTCGCGCTTACCGCTGTTCCGTTTTGGCTATGGTCATCTGTACAACAACTACTACAACAACATCAGTTCTACCGGTATGAATTCGCGTATGGGGGCAGAACTGCAGATTGAGAATAACGTATTTGAAAATACCCAAAACCCAATCGTGTCGTTCTACTCAGCAGAGATAGGCTACTGGAATACCTCGGGTAACCTGTTTGGTAGTGGCGTTACCTGGACCACACCGTCAGGCAGTGACGTGGTAGCCGGACCGGATGCTACACCAACCAGCAGCTACGAAGTGCCGTACACTTACACGCTGGATGAAACCAGTATTGTGAAGAGTAAGGTTATCAACCATGCGGGTGTTGGCAAGATTGACCAGAGTGATTTGGATATTCCGCCCATTGAAGATGATAACGGTGGCGATAACGGTGGTGGCAGTAATGCAGGCACCGATGTCACGCTACCTTACAGCGAAGACTTCAGTGCGGCCGACGAAGATACGTTCTTCAGTGCCGCCTACAAGTCGCTACCGGACGACAGTTCAATGCCACTGCATAATGTAACCGGCGGCGGCAGCGGTATCGTGGTGGCCGATGGCCAGATTACCCTGACCAGCGCGCGCTTTACGATTGGAGATACCCTGCCTGAAACCGACACCGCCGACAGCGATACGACCGGCCGCGGCGTGTTTGACCTGAGCCGCCCCTATAAGGTGCTGGTGGACATCGTCAGCGTGAGCGATCCCGACGGCGATAACAACTTCCAGATCTATGTGGATAACAACACCAGTAGCAGCAGTAAATCCTGGTTAGGCGGCAGTTCTAAGTTCTATGCCACCCTGATTAACGAACTGACTATCGGAACCCTTGAAGTAGAAGGTCCGGTAGCCAGCGAGAATTCGTTTATTCAACTGCGCACAGAAAGTGGCGGCACGGTCACGCTGGATAACTTTCGAATCGAATATATCGATTAATCACGCTACGGGATAAACCCGTTGTTAATCAAAAAATCCGCAGTGCTGATCCAGCCTGCGGATTTTTTTGTATTTAATTTACGGGCAGTAAAAATTAAAACTACTAACCAGCTCGATCAGCTGGTGCGTATATAGCCTGTGGTGATTGTAAATAAATGTATTTGTATTAATGGGTTACAGTTTGTCAGGCGCATAGGCGTGAGTCCTGAAAATCGATATAAAAAATGAAATAGTATACGATTTGAAAATTGGACTGGAAATTATTACAGTATTGTCATATAGTTAATAGGGCAACATAGAACGGAGGATGGCAAATGAAAGCTTTTAAACGATTCTTCAAGCGCGCACATCCATATACTGTTGCCTGGTATTTAGGCAGGAAAAATACCCAGAAGATCTTTGATTGTAAGATTAAGAAAAAGTCGGAATTACTCGACGAACAGCATGGATAATGCTTGAAGGCATAAAGGCTCCCGTACAGGAGCCTTTTTTGCGGATAAAAGCGGGCTTTCTCCGCATTGCCTTTTAGTTAGAACACACCCTTATTCAGAACAAACTTTAGCGCCGTGACCGGATGTCCATTTCAGGGCATCTTTGATCAGGGTGATATTTTCCGGCACGTCATACATTTCTTCGCGGTGACCAATCGCGGTATACATAGCGCGACCTTCATTTACGCAATGCTTCCAGGCGATAGGATGAACGCCACCCATGGCCAGATCGCCCGGTGCATAGCTGTCTTCATCGATGGTGATCACGTATTCAACACCCTCTAAATCGGGCTCAGCCGCAAACGAGTACCACTCGTCTTTAATTGACCAGGTGTCTGGCAGTGACTCAGCAATATGCGCCGAATTCTCGTGAGTGGTGAGTTCGGCTAACTGGAATTGCGGATCCATTGGGTGGCCAATAAACTGCACGCCAAGCAGGGCATCGCGATACCAGTCCCAGAAATAGATGGAGTCGCCGCCTGAGGCATGAACGCCAAGGAAACCACCACCGTTATTCATATAGTCTTCGAATGCAGCACGTTGCGACAAGGTAAGCGTGTCACCGCTCACGTTATTCCATACCACTACATCAAACTGAGACAGGTTTTTCGCATTAAACGCGCCGCCGTTAGCGGTAACGGTAACGCCATAGCCCATTTCTTTTGACATCCGCGTGAGCGCTTCGGTAGCGGCAGTCACGGAACGACCGTGGTCGTAGCCGTTGATCTTTTGATACACCAGTACCTGCACCGGGGCGTCATCAACGCTGAAATACTGCGGCTCAGCATCAAAACGGGCGCAACGAGCAGCTTTAACGGCTTCGGTTACCGGTAACGCGCGAAGCTCGGCATCCAGTTCAGCCAGGCGTGGCTTGGCCGGATCGGCTCTGGCGATAAGTTGCTCCAGTGTCAGGATGGTGGCAAAAGAAGGCATCTTTTCGCTGAGCAACCAGGCTGGCAGAGTTTCAAACAATCCCGGGTAATATTTTTCGGCAAGAGCCCGCGCTTCCGGGCGGGTCATTACATCATAAGCAGGCAGTTGCACGCTAAATGCCTTATCGCGTAACACACAGTCTGCGACGGCGGTTTCTGCCATGGTGATACTCGCATTAAGCAAACCGGCAGTCAGCACGGCGGCTTTGGTTAGCGGGTGTTTGATAAGCTTGTTTAATTTCATTGTGGTTTACCAGGGCCAGGGGGTTGTCCAGGCTTTATCGCCTTCGTTATAAGGAATGTCGTAATAGCCGCCGGGCACATCTGAGTGGCGCAGTACCTGGGTACCACCCACTTTGGATGATAAGAAGCCAAAAATAACCAGTTGTTTCATCAGCGTGAAATAGTGTGGCTGACCTGTAAAACCAGCGCCATCCCACTGCGTGTCTTCGCCTTTGTTAAACGCCATGGCTTCAACATCAATGGCCGTGATCAAATCGGACTTTTGCACAGCCGTCAGAGTGGCAAAGGGTTTGCCGTAAAGCGTTTTACTGCGTGATTCAATGTCGGCGAAGCCTGCTTCAAACAGTTTTTGTTGCTGTTCGTCGTAGCACTCGCGCACCATGCCAATGAAAAATGGCGGTACGCCGGCGTCTATAGCTCCCGGGGTGTCCGTGCGCGGAATAACCACTTCGCACAGCTCGGTAATGAGCGCCACCGTGGCGTCATCAAAGCCGGCTTTGCTTACCGGTAGCAGGTCGGGTTGTTCTTCCCAGACTGCCAGTGCCGGAGCATTGATCAGGCCGGCGCCGGTTGAGGCGGCAATCAGCTTTAACAGCGTGCGGCGGTCCATGGTTGATGATGAGTTTGCCATTACAGGTTCCCCCGTTTTAATTCTTCAACGGCAAAGTCTGCTGCCCGGGCGGTTAACGCCATGTAGGTCAGAGACGGATTGACGCAGGATGATGATGTCATACAGGCACCGTCGGTGACGAAAACGTTCGGTGCGTCCCATACCTGATTGTGTTTATTCAGTACTGAGGTTTTTGGATCCCGGCCCATACGAGCGGTACCCATTTCATGGATCCCTTTACCCATATGGTAGGTACTTTCCCACGCCTGCGCATTTTCCAAACCGATGCTATCAAACATTTCTACAATGTCTTCTTTCATGGCTTTACGCATTTTGATTTCGTTATCACGGATTTTGGCATCCATTTCCAGTACTGGCAGGCCCCAGGCATCAGTGACAGTCTTACTCAGGCTAACCTTGTTGCGGTGGTCCGGCAGTATTTCACCGAATCCCACGGTGCTCATTGTCCACTTACCCGGCTCGCTCAGCGTCTGTTTCAGTGTTGCACCAATGCCAAGGCCATCGGCGTCACGATTAAAGCTTTGACGTACAGCGTTACCCTGGAAGCCAAAGCCACGCAGGAAGTCGCGCTTGTCATTGCCCCAGTTAGCGAAACGAGGAATGTAAATACCGGTAGGACGGCGACCATAAACATATTTGTCGAGGTGCCCCGGGATATCAGCGGTGCCACCTAACATATAGTGGTGATCCATCACGTTGTGGCCAAGCTCACCAGAGCTTGAACCCAGACCGTTGTCCCACACATCACGGGCGGAGTTCATCAGAACCCACGCAGAGTTAAGGGTCGACGCGTTCAGAAAAACAATCTTGCTCTTATAAACAATGGTTTCTTTGGTTTCCGCATCGATGATTTCTACACCGGTAACGCGTTTTTTGTCTTTGTCGTAGATGAGCTCTTTTACGATCGACATTGGACGCAGAGTGAGGTTACCGGTTTTCAGTGCCGCCGGCAGGGTAGCCGACTGAG
>JAYZXK010000391.1:0-7828 GCA_036141415.1 Pseudomonadota bacterium | reverse complement strand
TCATTAAACCTTAACTGGGACGTGGCCGGTGGTACGCTAACCTACATTTACGGGTGGCGTAATTATTTCTCGCCTACCCGCGGGGATATCGATGCACAGCCATTTACCCTGTTCCATTCAAATTCATGGACAGAAAGTGATCAGAACAGCCACGAACTGCGATTTAATACCCAGTTGGGCAAGGCTAATGTCACCACCGGCCTGTATCACTATGTCAATGATATGCTCTATCATGAACGCCGCGAGTTGCCGTTAACCACTGTCATGGCTGATATAAATGCTGACGGTACTCCCGACTTACTGGCTGCTGGCATCTACCAGGACGGTGGCGGCTTGCATGAAACACAAAGTGTAGGAGCGTTTGCTGCGGTAGATTATGACATTAACGAGCAATGGACAGTGTCTGCTGGTTTACGCTACACCCGGGAAGAGAAAGACGTTCAAATTTCTTCAATGAATCTCAACGTTAGTAGCATTAATGAGGGGTTCATTATCCCTCAGGGACCTGCCTGTAATATCTATACCAACAACGACTGTGCCTTTGACTTTGTTGACGGAAAGGACTGGAGCAACATTTCGCCAAAACTGGGCGTACGGTACCGCCTGGACGAAGACACCAATCTGTTTGCCAGTTGGTCAAAAGGTTTCCGCTCTGGTGGCTACAACCTGCGTAATACAGCCGACATCAGCACGCCTGAACTCCGTGAAGCGAATGGCCCTGGTCCGTTTGACGAAGAAACAGTCAATAATTTCGAAGTCGGCTACAAAGGTGACACGCAATGGGGGCGCTTTAATGCGGCGGCATTTGTCACAACCATTGATGATATGCAACGTGAAGTGAGTCTGCCTGCGCCGGATGGTTCTTTGATTCAAATAATCAAGAATACTGCGGAAGCAACGTTAACTGGTATAGAGATTGACGGTACCGTGAGACTTTCTGACAACCTTGTTGCACTGTTCAATCTGGGTATTATCGATGCCGAATATGACCAGGTAATTTATGATCTTAACGGCGACAATGTGGTTGATGAGAAAGATGAAGCGCTAGAAATTCCACGTGTACCTGAACTGACTTACAGTGTGGGCCTGACCCATGATCTGGAAGTGACTAACTGGGGATTACTGACCAGTCGCATCAGTTACTCTTATCGTGATAAGACTTACTATACTGACAATAATCTGGGTTATATCACCGAGCAATCCATACTAAACGCAGGTGTGGATTTCCAGACCGACTCTGGTAACTGGGTATTTAGTCTGTTCGGTAAGAATTTATTAAATGAAGTGAAGCACGGGAATGATACTCAGCTGAGTTTTGGTACCTTTTCACCTCTCGCCAAGGGGCGGGAAATCGGTGTTGAGTTTACCTATCTGTTTGAATAAACAATAAAGACTTGGAAGTAGGGTAAAACACTTTCATTGCTAATTAACAAAGACCCGGCCTCTGAGATGTGAGAGGCCGGGTCTTTTTCCTTTCTGCTCGAAACCAGCTACTTTAGTTAGTGATTATTATGCATGCCAGGGATCTATCTTCATAGGTATCGGTTCGCAAAGGCAGATGACACCGGGCCCTATTCAATAGCCAGAGGGTTCCTTAGAACTCACAGCCGCGCATTGTGCAACTGGCAAATGAAAAAACTACGCTCATAGCTTAAACACTGCCTGCCATGTGGATGTTAGAACGCTATAACTTTTTCAGGGTTACTCACTACTGTTCAGGTTTTTGCAGTACATTTTTAAAATTGAGCTAAACTTTCTATAAGTGTACGATTATGAAAGAAATTTACAAAACGCTGCTAAATGCTTGTATAGGACGACAATGTGTTCAGATAAACGGCAACAGACAGACTTCGATGATTCCTATGATGCGGCAGAGCTGAGATTTTTGGATCTTATCTGTTCACTTGCCAAGGTGTCTATTCAAGGCTACGACAAGCACAGAAAGGTCATCTACTGGAATGAATCGAGCGAGGAGATTTACGGATTTCCTCGCGAAGAAGCGCTTGGTAAAAAGCTTGAGGAGCTGATTATCCCTCCTCCCATGCAGGATGAAGTGCTGGCGCTTCATCAACAGTGGCTGGATAAAGGTGTACCGATCCCATCTGGTCAGTTGCCGTTACAACGCAAGGACGGCAGTATCGTGCAGGTATTCTCTTCGCATGTCATGCTCAAAGCCAGTACCGATTCGCCGGAAATGTTTTGTATTGATATTGATTTGAGTGAGCAGTATGCGGCGCGGGAAAAGCTCGAGCAAATGGCGTCTACCGACTTACTTACCGGCTTGCCCAATCGCCGCCATCTCGAAGGTTGCCTGCAGAACCGCATTGAACAGGCCCAACAAACCGGTGAGCAGTTCGGCCTGTTCTTTCTCGATTTAGACATGTTTAAAGAGGTTAATGATACCCTGGGTCATGCATGGGGTGATGAGCTGCTACGAGCAGTGTCGCAGCGCTTGCAAGAGTGCCTCGATGGTAGAGGACTAATTACCCGGTTTGGCGGCGATGAATTTGTGGTAGTGAGCGAAGCCCTGGATAGCGCCGGAGCCAGCGAACTTGCTGGCAAATTAACCGATTGCTTTGAGCATGCGTTTGAGCTGAGCGGTGAAAGTGTACGTATTACCCTGAGCGTGGGCATTAGTCTGTATCCTAAAGATGGCGAAAAGGCCGGTGATCTGCTCAAAAATGCCGATTTGGCCATGTACGATGCGAAAGCCAAAGGGCGGAATCGCTATGAGTTTTTCAGTCAATCGCTGGCCTTGCAACTGCAGGAGCAGCGCACGCTGGCTGCGCAATTACATGAGTCACTAAACCACAATGAATTTGAATTGGTGTATCAGCCGCAGTTTGATTTAAACACCGGCAGCATTGCAGCTTGTGAAGCCTTATTGCGCTGGCGGCCTACTCAGGAAGTGGCCAGTGTTTCTCCTGGCGTGTTTATTCCGATTGCTGAGCGCACCGATCTTATTTTGCATATTGGTCGTTGGGTAATGGAGCAGGCCTGCCAACAGGTTAAGACTTGGCGTGAACAAGGCATTGATATCCGCGTCGATATTAATGTGTCGGGCCGCGAGCTGGTTGAGTCAGGCTACTTTGCCAGTCTCGACGAATGCCGTGCCCGCTATGGGCTCAAGCCTCAGGATATTGGTATCGAACTGACCGAAAACATCCTGATTAAAGCGGGTAGTGAGGTCCTCGATGAGCTGAAAAAGCAACGCGAAAAGGGGGTTGAAATATCGGTAGATGATTTTGGGGTGGGCTATTCATCGCTGAGTTATTTAAAACATTTCCCGGTAAGTCATCTTAAAATCGACCGCACGTTCCTCAAGGATGCGCCGGAAAGTGCTTACGATGGCGCCCTCATGGAAGCCATTGTTAATGTGGGTCACAAGCTGGACTTATTTATTGTCGCGGAGGGGGTAGAAACCGAAGAACAGTCTTCGTATTGCCAGGCGCTTAAAGTTGAATATGCCCAGGGTTTTTTGTATGCCAAACCAATGCCGGCCCGCGAGCTTGAAAAACTGTTAATGCCCACCGAATAACCACTTACCACCGCTTTTTAGTCAGTTGTAGCTGGGTGAAAAGCGGGAAGTGATCGGAGCCGTATCCGGGTAGCCTTTCTACTTTTACCATCTCGAAATCCTGCGAGTGAAAAATATGATCAAGCGGCCAGCGCACCAACGGATATTTGGCGTGAAATGTATTGTAAAAACCGCGCCCTACACGCGGATCCTGAGCTTTACTTAGCTTGCGGAATCGTCTCGTGCTGGGTGACCAGGCCACGTCATTTAAATCGCCCGATACAATCACCGGATCTTTATGCTCTGCCATTTCTTTACCTATTATGGCTAACTCAGTGTCCCTTGGCGCGGCAGACTCATTTTCGGTTGGACTCGGCGGTTTGGGATGCAGAAAATAAACAGTCACCAGCGTGCCATTAATATCTATTTGCACCTGCATGGAGGGCACGTCATCCTCCACTACATAACGGATCTGTTCGCCTTTAAAAGGCAGCTTGCTGTACAGGTGCATACCATACAGGTTTTCCAGTGGACAGGCTAAGCGGTGCGGATATTCTAAGTGAATCGAAGACATGGCCTCCTGCCAGGCCTGATTACTTTCCAGCAGGATCAACATATCAGGCTGATATTGCCTTACCAGTGTCTTCAGCCCCTCGTAGTTTTCGTTATACATATACACGTTACTGGTTAGAATACTGACCGTGCAGTTGTCATCAATCTGGCTCACCTGGCGCACCTGTTTTGGCCAAAGTGCGGTATAGGGCAGGATCCAGGTTGCCTGATAGATCCCCGCAAGCGCCAGGGCTGTGATCATAACGCCCGCTACGACCGGATGTGTCATCGCCATAAATAACCAGCCAGTAATGCACAACAAAATGAGTACAAACAACTGCAAACGGGGAAATTCCCACACTCTGATAAGCCAGTGTTTACCGGGCAGGTGCGGTGCCAGAGTAGTAAACAGCATAAATAAGCTGGCAATGAGCAGCGTGATGTACATTTGTCGTCCTTGATCAACCGGGCCTGCAGGTAAGATACCTCTATTACCAGATTTTTAATACACAACCGCCAAATTCGATCAATCCGTTGGTTAAATTCACCAGTTGAGAAAAGTGGCTTAGTACGCGTATGATTATCGTTTTTCTGTTATAAGAATTCCCAATGTATCAGGATTTTCAAGCGGAGCTGGCCTGGGCCAGACTCCATATGCCGCGCACTCGCGCTGCTATAAACGCGATACCGGATCTCAAGGGCGTAAAACTCGCCTGCAATATGCATCTGGATCTAAAAATGGCACCGCTGGTGGCCGGCCTACTCGATGCCGGTTGTGAAGTATTTCTGACTACCTGTAACCCTACTACCGTGCAGGATGATGTGGTGGCGCATCTGGTTAGCAAAGGCGCAGTCGCCCATGCCTGGCGAGATATGAGTGACAAGGACTGGTCTGACTCTTTTGATAAGGCGCTGGCGTGGGGACCAACCCACTTATGTGAAATGGGGGCCGACCTGACCACACGCTTACACGAGGGTAACCTTCAGCCAGATATCATTGCAGGCCTGGAAGCAACCGGCTCGGGTATTAACCGCTTGGGCAATGTAACGCCCCGTTACCCCATTTTTAACTGGGATGACCTGCCGGTAAAAGAAGGGCTGCATAACCGCCATATGGTGGGGTTGAGCGCCTGGCAAACCTTTTTTCAAACCACGCACCTGACGCTGCACGAAAAGGTTGTGGTGGTGATTGGTTACGGATTAGTAGGGCAGGGTGTCGCCGCCTCGGCCAAAGCCTTTGGCGCACAGGTACAGGTTGCTGAGCTGGACCCGGCGCGCGCCCTACAAGCTAAATACGATGGCTGGCCGGTGGTCGATTTGAGTGAAGCGGTGAAAACGGCTAACGTTATTGCTACGGCAACCGGCGCATATGGCGTAGTGAGCGCAGCGCACCTGGATAACATGAAAGACGGAACCTTTATTTTAAACGTCGGTCATGTTGCGCAGGAAATCGACGTGCCATACCTTAAACAGAATGCCTCCCACAGCGAGCCAATGCCTTATGTTAATGCCTATCAATTGGGCGATAAGACGCTGTTTTTACTGGCAGACGGTTCTATGTTTAACCTTACCGCCGGCTATGGCGACAGTTTAAACGCTTTCGATGTAACTCTGGCGGTAATGGCAGCGGGGATTGGCCACATCGTCGGCGAGGGGGCATCAGCAGAAAAAGGCCTGTATTTACTTCCCGAGCACGCCTGGATGAGCGCGCTCTGATAAACCTGTTAGCGGAGGTGCATTAGCGCCTCCTATTTATCCCACTGCTGTTAATCTCCTCTTAAATTCTCTTTACATGGTGTCACCAACGGTAGCGCTGACGGTAAAAAAAGTGTTATCTTTGGCGCTGAAATTCATTTGTATGACAAATGCCTCGATCTAACTTGAGAAATAAATGATGACAGCAAAAACAAATGACCCGTTAGTGGCCCAGCGTGCCGATCCGTTTGTGTACAAACACAGTGACGGTTTTTATTATTTTACCGGCTCAGTACCCACCTACGATCGCATTGAACTAAGAAAGTCCGCGACCATTGAAGGCTTACAGGACGCCGAAACCTTTGATGTGTGGTTTAAGCACGACAGTGGCCCCATGAGTCGTCACATCTGGGCTCCGGAAATCCACTACCTTGATGGTAAGTGGTACATCTACTTTGCCGCCAGTGAAGAGGAAGACATCTGGGCGTTGCGCCCTTACGTGCTCGAATGTACAGGCCAGGATCCGCTTAATGATGAGTGGGTAGAACTGGGTATGATGCAGGCCGCCGATGGGGATGAAAAGTCTTTTATCGATTTTTCACTCGACGCCACGGTATTTGAAAATAACGGCAAGCGTTATTTTTGTTGGGCTGAGAAGACCGGCGGGCAGTTTGCGGCTTCCAATCTGTACCTGGCTGAGATGGAATCGCCCATTAAACTTAAAACCACGCAGTTTATGCTCACCACGCCGGACTACGACTGGGAGCGGGTTGATTTTTGGGTAAACGAAGGCCCGGCTGTGCTTAAGCATAATGGCAAAATCTTTATCGCATTCTCGGCCAGTGCCACAGGCGCCTGCTATTGCATGGGCTATATGGAAGCTGATGAAAACGCCGATCTGCTGGATCGCAACTCATGGACTAAAACCAGACATCCCGTATTGCAAACCGACTACGACAAGAAAATCTATGGCCCCGGCCATAACTGCTTTACCGTAGCCGAAGATGATGTAACGCCTTTGTGTGTTTATCATGCCCGGGATTACGAGCATGCCATTGGCGATCCGTCTGTGGTGCCGAAAACCGACACTCGCCCGCTGGAAGAAATTAAACAGGATCCATTGTACGATCCCAACCGTCACGCCCGTGTGATGGAAGTAAAGTTTGATGCTAAGGGCAAACCGGTGTTTGAACTCTACTAAATACCCTTTAAAGCCGCCGCTTTGCAGCGCGGTGGCTTTACCTGTTTTCACACTCTGTTTTTGATAACTGCGCGCGCAGATGCGAAGCCGTGATGCGTGTTCTTGCTTTATACCATTAATCCTATCCACAGCATTTCGCTGACCATCGATACCTTTTGCCTGGCTGATTTTATGGCGTCGTTTAATCAAAATTAGTAATGGTTTGGATCAACTTAATTCGTCATACCATTGCGTTATTTTCGACTATGATTAGGTGTAAATCTTCACGATTTCCCTGGAATCGCCAATAACAACAGAGGTAATAATCATGACAAACGATAGCACCCCGGCTTCTAAGTGCCCGGTAATGCACGGTGGAATGACAGCGTCAGGCAAGAGCAATACTGATTGGTGGCCAGAATCCCTCAATCTTGACATATTGCACCAGCATGACCGCAAGACGAATCCTATGGAAGACGATTTTAGCTATCGAGACGCGGTTAAATCGCTCGACTTTGCTGCCCTTAAACAGGACATGTTGGATCTGATGACTGATTCACAGGATTGGTGGCCGGCGGACTGGGGCCATTATGGTGGCCTGATGATTCGTATGGCATGGCACTCTGCAGGATCCTACCGTATCGCCGACGGCCGGGGCGGTGCAGCAACCGGAAATCAACGCTTTGCGCCACTCAATTCGTGGCCCGATAACGTTAACCTGGATAAAGCCCGGCGCTTACTTTGGCCGCTCAAGAAAAAATATGGCAATAAAGTGAGTTGGGCCGACCTGATGATTCTGGCGGGAACCGTTGCTTATGAAAGCATGGGGCTAAAAACCTACGGATTTGCCTATGGTCGCGAAGATGTCTGGCATCCAGAAAAAG
>JAYZXK010000390.1:0-2502 GCA_036141415.1 Pseudomonadota bacterium | reverse complement strand
GATTCTGACGTAACTCGTCGCTGTACTCATCGTATACTACCGGCAAACTGGTTTGTTGCTGCTGCAGATAAAGTGGCGTGAGCAATTCATCAAGTAAGAGCGGGAAACTGCGGATCTGTTCGGTGATCCAGGCGCTACTGGCGCACAGCTTAATAAGCTGTTTGAGGACATCCGGGTTCTCATGTAACAAATCAAGGTAAGTGGTACGGCCGGTAATAGCGCCAATAACACTGATCAGGCGGGGCAACAAAAGAGTGATGTCGGTAGGGCACTGCCTGAGCATATAATAAATCATCTCCGGCATGAGTTTGGCCAGGGTGTCTTCGCCGCGCTGACCAATGCGATGTCGACTTAGTTGCCCTTTGAAGTCTCTCAGTTGCTCAAACAACGCCAGTGCTGAGCTCTCGTCAAGAGTATCGCTCAGCAGTTCACAAAATTCATGTTCGGACACATTCAGCAGCCAGGCATCTTTGCATCGGCTGAACAATGAGTCCTGCTCCTGTTGCTCGTCACCGGGTTCAGACACCAACTGGTTAAACTGTTCGTGAACCCGTTCCATCACGTCTGTCAGAGTGGTTAAGAAAGTCTGATAATCAGTGAACGCCATAACCTGGGCTAAGACCGCCTGCGTCCAGTTATTGTCGGGTAACAGCTGGGTCTGCTCGTCATTAAATTGTTGCAGCGTATGTTCCGCCTTGCGCAGAAAATAGTAATCTTTCAATAACTGGCTGATAGCCTGGGGCTCTATTATCTGTAGTTCTGCGAGACGATTTAAAACTGGCTGTAATTGCCGTGATTGCAGCGTGGTTTCGCGCCCGCCGTGGATAAGCTGAAAGCTCTGGGCGAAAAATTCCACCTCACGAATGCCACCGGCGCCCAGCTTGATATTGCCGGTTAAACGGCGCCGCCGCAGTTCTTTACTGATCAACCGTTTCATATCGCGGATGGCGTCGATGGTAGT
The DNA here is from genome assembly GCA_036141415.1 of Pseudomonadota bacterium. Taxonomy (GTDB): domain Bacteria; phylum Pseudomonadota; class Gammaproteobacteria; order Enterobacterales; family Alteromonadaceae; genus Alteromonas. The sequence goes on along the minus strand of JAYZXK010000390.1, from coordinate 1,541 downwards.
GAAATCCAGGTAACGGCGGTAGATAAAGGGCGCCAGTATGGCTTCCAGTTGACTGGCATAACAGGATTCAGGGTTGAGGATACGCGCCTTAATCATGGCGTAACGTTCCCACTGGCGGCCCTGATCCTGGTAATAATCTTCCAGTGCACCGAAATGTGCCACCAGCGGGCCGCTGTCGCCAAAGGGGCGTAGCCGCATATCTACTCTGAAAACCTGCCCTAAAGGTGTGGTTTTATTCAAAGCGGCAATAAGTCGTTGCGCAAGTTTGGTAAAAAACTGCTGATTCTCGATGGGCTTGCGGGGGTGATCGGTTTCGCCCTTGTACGGATAGGAAAAGATAAGATCGATATCGCTGGAAAAATTGAGTTCCTTGCCGCCCAGCTTACCCATCCCCAGGATCAACATAGGTTGAGGACCATTAGGGCCCTGCGGCACCCCATAGCGCGCTGAGTGTGCCTGATAAAGCCAGTTGTACGCGGCCATAATTAGTGTGTCAGCCAGTTTACTGGTTTGGGTCAGGGAGGTCTGAATAGTTTGCTGGTTCGTCAGATCCCGCCAGGCGAGAGCCGCCATTTGCTCAGCCCTGAACAGACGCAAGGCTATCAGTAATTTTTCTTCACTATCGATCTCGGCGAGATGGCTTGTAAACTCGCGGCAAACCTGATCAATATCAACCTGTTTATGCCATTGATGCCTAACAATTCGGGTAAATACATCGGGTTTGGTCAGTGCGATCTCGGTGACAAAAGGACTCAGCCCCAAAATCTCCGTGATGGCTTCCTGATGCCGGGTTAACCATTCTGCCGGATAATTGCATTCCTGCAGTTTTTGCCAGTTTTCCTCAGCGTGTTGTTGAATAATCCCGTTTATGGTTTTTTCCGTAGACATATTAACTTAGGATAGTGTGTTGTGTGTGTGAGTCTGGCATAAAGGGGGCTTTGCCTCCAGTGTTATGAGCGGAAATCCGGCGCTGATAAAGCACCAATATCACACCAATTATAAACGCAAAATAGAGGTGTAAATGGAGACATTAGTCAAGCTGGTGCCACTGGCCCGGGATTTATGGGTATATGTAGCGATTGATGTGGGGCTGGCGTTGCTGTTATTACTCGTGATGAAATGGCTGTCCCGCTCCCGGGCCAAAGTCTCGGTGAGTGACGAGTTAGGCGTTAAAGACAACTTTGCGTTTGGCATTAGCGTTGCCGGCGGCATGTTATCGTTGTGTCTGGTGCTCAGCTCAGTGGTTGGCCGTCATGTAGGGCAAGGGTATGAGCAAGCTGCCATTGGTATGGTTATATTTGGCACTATTGGTATTTTATTGGTGAAAGTAGGGCGTTTTGCTCACGATAAAATTGTGCTTGATGCCGTGGATACACAGCATAAAATCAGCGATCGAAATGTCAGTATTGCACTGGTGGATGCCTCCAGCCTGGTATCCAGCGCGATTATTTTGCGCAGCATTATGATATGGGTAGACGGCAGCGATGTGAACGCCATGATAGCAATTATCACCGGGTTTCTGGTAGTGCTGACTATCCTGC
>JAYZXK010000389.1:0-9910 GCA_036141415.1 Pseudomonadota bacterium | reverse complement strand
CAATCAATGAACAGGTCGCCAAGTATGTCACCCTGTAAGCGTCCGGTCACGCTGGTAATCGGGCCGTCGGAGCTGCCATTCACGGTTTGGATATGATCACTAATATGGATAACGCCCAGCTGTTGCGTGGCATGGGTTTGCAGGAGCATTGCGAATTTATTGGCATCCAGGTGGTACCCATAGTTCACCACGCCCGCAAAAGGCGGTGTTTGTGGTTGTTTCGGGGCGCGAAAATGATCACACAGCGTTGCCTGGGAAGTGCTGCAGTGGGCAAAGCTTTGCTGACCCTGATAGTGTTGCCACCAGCTACCCAGCGCCGGATTAGGATAGTCCAGCGGTAAACTGAATGGATGGTAATACTGGTGCGGTACCTTGTCGTCGAGCCAGTTGTGAAAACTGGTACCCTGCTTAAAGCTGGCATCACAAGCGGTTAAAAATTGCTGTTCACTAATACCGATTTGCTGCAGCGTGTTGCGCATGGTCGGCCAGGTACCTTCTCCCACTCCCAGAATTCGTACGTCCGGTGATTCAATCAGAGTAATGACTAGCTCGGGACGGGTGCTGGCCAGAATAGCCGCCGTTAACCAGCCGGCGGCGCCTCCGCCAACAATGACTACCCTTTTTACAGCAGAATTTGGTGTTTTCATAATAATGGCTTGAAGGCCTTTTTCACGACATCAGTGCACGCGTAAGCAAGGTTTTAAAGAAGGTGTTAAAGGTTGCTCAATACGCTGCTTTTTATACCGTTACCAATAAAACCGTTAACCCGTGCCATTGACAAGTTCTTTTGCGCAAACGAACGTTTTACCACCCCTTTAGTTTCATTAATTGTCTGATATATATTTACTTTTTTGGATTTCAAGCTGTTGTGGATTCATTCTGGTTTGATTGCTCGCAGGCCTGAATCCGAACGTTTTAATTAGCGGAGGGGGATCGCAGTAGAACTCATTTTTGTAACTGGTTTGTTAATTTGGGGCTGCTGTGAGTCAGCGAATGCTGGTCTGGCAATAGATAAAAACAACCAATCAACAGGGCCTTTCTATGAAAATAACCAAAGCTAAATTTACGCCGCTGCGGACACTGACAAAACTTACTCAGGCTGTCGCTTGCTCAACACTACTGTCTATCACCATAGCGCAATCTGCTTTTGCAGACTTTGTTAGCACCGATGGAACCAAAATCATTGATGAACAGGGTAATGAATTGTTCCTCAGTGGCATCAACCTTGGTAACTGGCTGGTGTGGGAGGGCTATCTGATGATGGGTGACTTTAACTATCGCACCCATACGCAGTTTTTTAATGAGTTATCCTCGGCGCTGGGCAGTTCTGATCGGGCCGCTGAATTTGAATATCAATGGCGACTTAACTATGTGGACGAGCAGGCCATTGCCGATCTTAAGGCACTCGGGTTTAATTCTGTCAGGGTACCCTTTAATTACAATTTGTTCTGGTGGAACAATCAACTGCGCGACAATGGTTTTGAGTATTTTGATCGCGTCATTGAGTGGTGCCGCAAATATGATATGTACGTATTGTTAGATATGCACGGCGCACCCGGTTATCAAAACCCGGGCGATCACGCCGATAATGTGAATTCCAATGCCAGTCAGCCCCGCGACAGTGTGACTTTCTGGGATGGTAACAATGTACAGATAGCGGCTACCATCTGGCGACATATTGCCAACCGATATAAAGATGAGCCGGTAGTGTGGGGCTACGATCTGATCAATGAGCCCGTACCCCAGGATGGCAGAGAATACGAGCTGTTACCCTCCCTTATTACGCTGCGCAATGCAATTCGGGAAGTGGACAATAACCACATTATCGTCGCTGAGGGCAGCTGGTGGGGCTCTGACTTATCGAAGATAGACTGGACCAATGGACAAACCCAGGCACAAACCGGCATTAACTATCAGTGGGACAGCAAACTGGTGTATCAAATCCACCATTATGGCCCGGTGGCAGATACTATGGGCCGTGAGGACATTACCAATAATCTGAATATTCCCTTAATCATTGGTGAGTACGGCGAAACGGACGAGGCCAACTTGCTGGCCATAACTAACTGGGCAAAGCAGGAACTGGCCGGCTATTTTCCCTGGTCTTTTAAGAAAATGTCGCACGACAGAACGCTCTGGACCGTTCCTGCTAACAGTGATTACGAGCAGGTAAAAGCATATATTAATCATGGGGGCACGCCGCCTACACATTTGTATGATGCCATGCTCAGTTTTGCGCAGAACAATGTGCGTAACGGACATAGCAGTCACACCTGGCATCAGGGGTTTTACGAGGGCGTAAAGCCCGATCCGCAAGCTACTTCATGCCAGAATGCCGCGCGCTTTTCTTTACCCGGTCAAATAGAAGCTGAGCAGTTTTGTGAGGCTGAAGGTGTAGAGCTGGAAACCACCTCCGATGTTAATGGCGGGCAGAATATTGGCTATATTGATGCCGGTGACTACACGCAGTACAACATCAGCGTAGCGACGGCAGGTCAATATACCTTTCAGGCGCGGGTGGCTTCGCTGGACACCGCCGGGCAGATAAATATTCAGCTTAACGGCAGTTCAGTGGCTTCGCTCTCGACGCCGGTAACCGGCGGTTGGCAAAGCTTTACCACAATCGAGACATCGGTTTATCTGCCAGCAGGTGATCATGCTTTGCGCCTTGTCTATCCTTATGGCGGGTTTAACTTAAACTGGTTTAACCTGGCTAATGCGCCACAGAGTCTGCAGGCAGGTACCTATATTATCAGCAATGTGGCGAGCGGCCGGGTAATAGACGTGGATGGTGTATCGGCCGCCGACGGGGCGAATGTTCATCTATGGGATAACTTTGATGCCCCTAATCAACGCTGGCATGCCACGGCGGTAGGAGAAAATGAATTCGAGCTGGTCAGTCAGCACAGTAATGCCTGCCTGGACGCTGACAACGGCTCCGATAATGTGCATCAGTGGAGCTGTTTTGGCAGCAATAATCAACGCTGGTTAATCGAAGGTCTGCCCAATGGTGCCTACCGGGTAAGTTCGCAGGGATCCGGCGATATACTGGAAGCACAGTATGGCGCCACGGCAAATGGGACCAATGTGCGCACCGCCGCTGCGAACGGGACTGATGCCCAGGCCTGGTGGTTCTCACCGGTTCAGTAAGGCAAGCTGAATGCGGTATAGCAAGCAGGCTGTACCGCTATTCCAGTGCAACCATCAGGCAATGGGTACGAGGAAATTACAATGCCGGGATATTTCTTTATACTGGCCAGAATTCACTTTTGCTGACGGACTTATTTTGTTTACTGCCAACCTCGTTATGGAGAAAGCGTATCAGTTTTCCCGCTTTGATCGTGCTAACCCGCTTTCCACTTGTTCTGAGCATCCCATATTGCTGGATGAGCAGAATTGGCTGACCTGTGAACACTATGTCCAGGCAAAAACCTTACGCAACCAAAAACACGCCATGAAAGTGGCGTCGCTACCCAGTGGCGAAAGTGCCCATGCTTATGGTAAAGCCTGGTATCGGGCAAAAATAGCGGACTACAAATCCACAGCACCTATCCTAATGAAGCGCGCCCTGTACACCAAAGTGCAAATGTATGAAGAGGTGCGTGCAGCGCTGCTTGAAACAGATGACAGGCTTATTGTAGAAACCTCTCAGTATGATTATTTTTGGGGGATTGGCCGCGATCAGAGAGGCCTTAATCATATTGGTAAAGCCTGGATGGATATTCGTGACAAGCTAAGGGAGCAATAGCTCGGGTCTGCATGGTATCAATTGACGATGGTGGCGTTTGTTTTCCGCTTACGGCTGTACTTTCGTGACCATTGTGCATCATTTTCTACCCGTCATTTACCTATCCATTCTTAACAAACTGACTACTGGTTTGTTTTGTTCGATAACGAAAAAATAATTGGTCGTTTACTTTCGTTTTTTTATTTTTCATGTAAAGTAACATTTCATTAATAAAAAAAACGGCGTACACACGAGGATAACGACCATGACGACGAAAGCGGGACCGACGCTACTTAGTCAGTGTATAGCAGAGTTTATTGGTACCGGATTATTGATCTTCTTTGGGGTTGGCTGTGTTGCTGCTCTGATACTCAATGGATCGTCGTTTACCCAGTGGGAGATTAGTATTGTATGGGGCATGGGGGTTGCTATTGCAATTTATTGTACCGCGGGTATATCCGGCGCGCATATTAACCCGGCAGTCACCATCGCACTGTGGCTGTTGCATGATTTTGAAAAACACAAAGTCCTGCCTTACATCGCTTCGCAGGTATTGGGGGCGTTTTGTGCCGCGGCGTTGATATACGGACTCTATGCCAACCTGTTTATTGAATTTGAAATGGCAACCAGTATCAGTCGTAGTCGTCTCGATGGACTGACCACGGCCGGCATTTTCTCAACCTATCCTCACTCAGCGCTGACACTTACTGGCGCGTTTGCCGTCGAGTTTGTCATTACGGCAGTTTTGTTGTTTGCCATACTTGCATTAGGTGATGAACACAATGGAGCACCCAGAGGGGCAATGAACCCCTTATTAATCGGTATCTTGATTGCGGTGATAGGTAGCTCATTGGGGCCGCTGACGGGGTTTTCCATGAATCCCGCCCGGGACTTTGGCCCGAAGCTGTTTACGTATCTTGCTGGCTGGGACTATGCACTGAGCGGTGGCAAGGATATACCTTATTTCATCGTACCTGTCGTAGCCCCGATAGCCGGTGCATGTTTTGGCGCCTGGTTGTATCCATTTGTGATTGGAACCCGGCTGGCAAACAGCGGGCACGGCTGTACTATTTTGAACCAGTGCGATAACGCTGAACCGATTAACGACCTAAAATAACTCTAGAGTGACAGGACACGGACATGAGTGAACAAAAATACATTGTAGCCCTGGATCAGGGCACGACCAGCTCCAGAACAATTATTCTGGATCATGATGCCAATATCGTCGCCGTTGCTCAGCGGGAGTTTAGCCAGATTTATCCTCGCGCTGGCTGGGTTGAGCATGATCCAATGGATATCTACGCCACCCAGAGTTCAACGTTGATTGAAGCGCTGGGTAAGTCCGGCATTCGTAGCGATCAGATTGCTGCCATTGGTATCACCAACCAGCGTGAAACGGCTGTCGTCTGGAATAAGGAAACAGGTAAACCTGTTTATAACGCAATCGTATGGCAGTGCCGCCGTACGGCAGATATTTGTGATCTGCTGCGCAAAGAAGGGCACGAGGAGTATATTCGTGAAGCGACCGGCCTGGTTTTGGACCCTTATTTCTCAGGCACCAAAGTCAAGTGGATACTGGATAATGTACCCGGAGCGCGAGAGGATGCTGAGGCCGGTAAATTGCTTTTTGGCACCGTAGACAGCTGGCTACTCTGGAAAATGACGCAGGGCAGTGTGCATGTCACGGATTACACCAATGCTTCACGTACCATGATGTTCAATATTAATGACCTGTGCTGGGATAAGAAACTTCTCGATCTACTTGGCGTGCCAGCTTCGATGTTACCTGAAGTGAAGCCCTCCTCTGCGGTATACGGGCATACGAACATTGGTGGCAAAGAGGGGACCCGAATTCCGGTTGCTGGTATTGCCGGAGATCAGCAGGCTGCACTCTTTGGGCAAATGTGTGTCGAAGCCGGACAGGCCAAGAATACCTATGGCACCGGCTGTTTCCTGTTAATGAATACCGGCAGTGAGAAAGTCAGCTCTACCCATGGATTATTAACCACCCTGGCTTGTGGTCCGAAAGGTGAGCCCGTTTACGCTCTTGAGGGAGCGGTATTTATGGGGGGAGCCTCAGTACAATGGCTGCGCGATGAGCTTAAGCTGATGGCGGATGCCAGTGACTCTGAATATTTTGCAACCAAAGTTGATACGGCCAATGGTGTGTATGTCGTACCGGCTTTCACTGGCCTGGGTGCACCTTACTGGGATCCTCATGCAAGAGGCACCATTGTTGGTTTGACCCGCGGGGTAAATTCCAATCACGTGATCCGCGCGACACTGGAGAGCATTGCCTATCAAACACGTGATGTACTCGACGCCATGCAGGCCGACTCTGGCATACAACTGGCGGGGCTAAGAGTTGATGGCGGCGCTGTTGCTAACAACTTTCTGATGCAGTTTCAGGCGGACGTTCTGGATACCGAGGTTAATCGCCCTAAAGTCACCGAGGTGACCGCGCTCGGCGCAGCCTATCTGGCCGGGCTCGCGGTTGGTTTCTGGCAATCACTGGAGGAATTGCAAAACAAAGCTGAGCTGGATCGCACATTCGTGCCTGCACGCGACGAGCAAAAACGCAGCCGACGCTACAGCGGGTGGCGGCGTGCGGTGAAGTGTGCTCAGTTATGGGCTTCACTGCGGGATGAAACCAATCAGGATTAATCCACAGCCGACATTACAACCAGCTCGGGTATCGGGGTGTAAGGCGTAAATATTTTTTCTTGCGCTTAATTGTTCGCTTTAACTGTACAAAAGCGAACATTCTCTCAATAATACGAACAAATCTGAAGTTTATGACGTTGTTTTGGGAGTCTGATGTGAAACAAGCACCGCGCCATGTGCAGATAGTCGAGCTGGTCACTAAGCACGGTTACGTGAGCGTTGATGAACTGGTCGAAAAGTTCAGCGTTAGTCCTCAAACCATTCGTCGAGACTTAACCGAACTGTCTGATGCAAATAAGCTGCGCCGCTATCACGGTGGCGCGACACTGCCTCTGAGTTCCGAAAATACCGATTACCGCACCCGCAAAGCCCAGAAGTTTGGTGAGAAAGACCTTATCGCTGAAGAGCTGGTCAAACATATCCCGGATGGTGCGACGCTGTTTATTGACATTGGCACCACACCCGAAGCGGTAGCCGTGGCGTTAAATAAGAAACACAAGCAATTGCGAGTGGTCACGAACAATCTGAATGTTGCCACCATTTTGCAACCCAACCGAGAAATTCAGGTCATCCTTGCTGGTGGTGAGGTTCGTGATCGCGACGGTGGCATTATTGGCGAGGCCACGCTGGATTTTGTCAAGCAATTCAGGCTGGACTTCGGCATTTTAGGTATCAGTGGTATAGATTTTGACGGTTCACTTTTAGACTTCGATTATCATGAAGTCCGGGTAAAACAGGCCATTATCGAAAACAGCCGCAGTGTTTTTCTGGCCGTCGACTATTCCAAATTTGGCCGCAATGCAATGGTGAAGTTGGGCAATATTGCGCAAATTCATACGGTGGTTACCGACCGTCAGCCTCCCGAATCGATTTGTAAAATTCTTGACGACAATAACGTCATTCTTGCTGTAGCCGCGTCTTCTAACTGATTTGCCCTGCCTTCTGTTCATTTCCGTTTTTGCTGATTAATCGGTATAAGGGTGATACTTTGCGGATAAATGTTCGTATTTTTTCGTTATATGTTCCTTTTCGAAAATAAAGGGTGATCGAAAGCGAAAATTACTTTACTATGATAATCATTCTCGTAAAGACATTCTCACCCTGAGGAAGTATCAAAATGCAAAGCGCTAATTCCCAAAATGATGACCAGTTTCTGGACTTGATTGTGGTTGGCGGCGGAATAAATGGGGCTGGTATTGCTGCCGATGCCGCTGGTCGTGGGTTGTCTGTTGGGTTATACGAGGCGAGGGATTTTGCCTCTGCAACCTCTTCGGCAAGTTCCAAACTCATTCACGGTGGTCTAAGGTATCTTGAGCACTACGAGTTTCGCTTGGTGTCTGAAGCCCTGAAAGAGCGGGAAGTCTTACTGCGCAAAGCTCCTCATGTTGTCACTCCTCTCAGGTTTCGTTTACCTCACCGTCCGTTTTTACGTCCGGCCTGGATGATTAGATTAGGCTTGTTTCTCTATGATCACCTGGGCAAACGCACCACATTACAGGGTAGCAAGACGATTGATTTGTCTGTTTCTGGCAATTTAAATCCCCAAATTACCAAAGGGTTCGAGTATTCGGATTGTTGGGTCGATGATGCCCGGTTGGTCTTGTTAAATATTCAGGCTGCGCAGGCGCTTGGCGCAGAAATGATGAATTATTGTCAGGTTGAACGGGCTGAGCCCATTGCGGGCGGTTGGCTGGTTTCACTCTACGATAGCTTCAGCAATACGCGTTTCACCAGAAAGTCCAGGGCATTGGTCAACGCTGCGGGTCCATGGGTTAAATCGCTCTTCGACCAGTCTATCAGTATGGCGTCGCCCTACAACATCCGCCTGATCAAAGGATCACACATTGTTGTGAAACGTATCCATGACGAGGAACAGGCTTATATTCTGCAGAATGAAGACGACCGGATCGTATTTGTTATTCCTTATCTGGATGATTACTCGCTGATTGGAACTACCGACCTGGAATACAAAGGTGATCCTCGTAACACGCAGATTTCCGAGCAGGAAACGGATTATCTTTTGAATGTAGTGAATCAGCACTTTGTTAATACTCTGAAGCGAGAGGATGTGGTGTGGTCTTTTAGTGGCGTCAGACCGCTTTGTGACGATGAATCCTCATCGCCACAGGCTATTACGAGAGATTACACATTAGCTATGCAAACGGATAACGAGCATCGTTCGCCGCTACTTTCCGTGTTTGGCGGAAAGCTGACTACGTACCGAAAATTAGCGGAGTCAGCCATGAAGAAACTGGCACCTTTGTTTAGTGAAATCGGCGCAAGCTGGACTCATTGCAGCACTCTTCCTGGCGGTGATTTCAGCTGTTCAAGGGATTCATATGCCGACAAAATTCACCAGGACTATCCTTTTCTGTCTGCGCGCTTAGCGAACCGATACACCAGTCAGTTTGGTTCCAACACCCATATCCTGCTGCAAAATATAAAAAGCAAAGCCGGGTTAGGGATCGATTTTGGTCATGAGGTCTACCAGGCTGAGATTGATTACATGATAGAGTATGAGTTTATTAAACACCCTGATGATTTCTTGTGGCGGCGGACTAAAATGGGGGTTGTTATGTCCCATGAAGAACAGCTTGCCGTAGGTGAATACATCAGCCGTCGGGTGGCGGCTGAAAAAAAACCTGTGCGTCAAATGGCTGGCTAGCAAGTCAAAATAAAAAAACGGGGGCAGCCAGACCCTTAAGGTATCAGGCTGTTCCCTTAGTTGACTCGCCACTGCGCCATTGCTTTCGTTGGCGTTAATGAGAACGCCATTCCCCGCTCACAAATACATTTGCTGTTAAACGTCCATCGTCCGGCGACTCGCTAAGGTCTTTGTCCGGGTTAATTAACCCCGAATGCAGCAAGGTACCCGGGTATACCACCATTCTGTTCGGTTTGTAGTCGATAGTGCCGAGGCGCTGATATTCATTGGTACTGTGGTTAAAGTAACTTTGAGGACGCTCATTAGTGCGGTTCGCCCAATCTTCTCTGGCCCGTTCAAAGGCGGGCCAGCGGGCTTGGGTAATGTTTTCAAATCCGGTGGGCAGATGACGGTAAAACCCTGTTCCGCTAAAAGAGTGATTGCTGGCGTACAGCATTACGGCAAAGTCTGTGGGTAGCTGCGAGTCAAAATGAGGCAGGCACTGCAGCGGGTGCAATGCCTTCGCCGGGGTGGCAGCCAGACTCAACCAGCTGCCCTGATCGCAGAAGTGGGTGTTCTGCGGCAAACCAAAGGCCTGGATGATCATGCCGGCGGCAGCGCTGAGCATAGCGTCGCGCAGCACATCCGGGCAGCGCGCCCGAACGCCGGGATAATAAGTGGCTGCTTCTGGCGTAAAGGTTTGCTGCGCAGCGAGTTGCTGCACGGCGCGCAGATGAGTAAATACATCATCTACCAGTAATACCCGTGTTTGCTCGTGACCAATTTTCAGTACATGCCAGCGGGCATCCGGGTTTAAGGCCAGGGTCGGGTCGTTTGAAACGTGCATTACGGCCATTTCACCGTTGTGACCGATT
>JAYZXK010000388.1:0-4417 GCA_036141415.1 Pseudomonadota bacterium | reverse complement strand
TACGTCCAGAATTCGGGAATTCGCACCGCATCGCCACAAGTGCTGGCCAGGCTGGCAAAAGGTGAGGCGGTTCCCTCTTCGGAGTATTACATGCGCACCGCTGCCACGCTGGAAGTTAGCGAGGACAGTCCTTATGCGTGGCTAAATAAAAGCGTCATCATTTCTACCGGCCGGCGTAATGCCGACAGCGTGGAGCTGGATTTTTATCGGGTTAAATAGGTCGCGGGGCGATGTGTCGCCCCGTAATATCGAGTTTAGTGTCGGCTAGCTTTCAGCCGCCGCTTCATCTTTAAGCTGCTGTTCTTTTAACTCAAGTTCTTTAACTTCCGCTTTAATTTGCTCGCGTAATTTATCGTGCTGATCTCTGGTGAGCGGGTAGATTTTGTTGATATAGCATTTAAACGGCAACGAGTCGGGTGTGTAGATAAAGTCGGTCCCTTCACTGAGCGAGTTGCCAAACCGGCGGTGCAGCAAAATACCAGGCGCGAAGGCAATTTCATTACAGCGGGGCACCAGTTTAACCAGGTAATGACGCATGGGCGAACTGCGTAATATCAGGTATTCATCACTGAGTTCGGCGTAGCTGTCCAGCCGAAAGGCACTGATAGTATGATCGCGCTCCAGGGATTCATCCGCCACAAACTGCTCCACCAGGGTTACCATTTCGCTGTTGGTTAAACGGGGTGTTGCACACCCGGCCAGTATAAACACAGACATTGCTAACAACCAATATCGTTTCATATTACCTTTCCTCCCCCTGACAATGTTAGTCACCAGGTTATGACAAACAATCCGAGCAATAATTCCCACGGTTCTGGCTACCATAACACCTGGTATTAACTTTTTAACTTATCGGATAGCGAATGTTCCTGAGCGTCGCGCTCGTGGTAGACCTTGTGCCTTAGCGACACAACTTGCTCGTAATCCAGCGGATAGATTTTCGAGATATAACACTTTAACGGGCCTGTCGACTCAATGTACACAAAATCACTCCCTGCCTGTAAACTGTTGCCAAATTCCCGGCGCAGCGCCAGCGCCTGATTCTGCTCCTCCATCAACTCATCGCATCGGTCAGTCGTTGCCACCTCTATCAGAAAATGCCGCGACGGAGAGGCCCTCATGGTAAGGTAATTTTTGTTGATATACCGATAACTGTCGATGTTGTAAGCACTCACACTGGCTTCGTTCTGTAGGGCCTGGTCAGCAATAAATTGCTTGACCATCGACTCCATTGCCATGTGATCAATAGACTCTACAGCTGAACAACCGCCCAATAGGGTTAACACAGCACAACTCATTAATGCTTGTTTCATAGCTTCTCCATAGCTGAATAATAGAAACCGTTTTTTCACCTTAACAAAGCAGGCTACACACGCTAATCAACTCATTTTTAATTTATAGCGTAGCACAGTTCTATGAATTGAAACTGAACAACGGATGCTCTATGTAAACCAGGATTACTTAGAAACCAACAGCTTATGCTGCTATTATTGATTACATTGCGGCAATCAGCAGCGCACCACACATACAGAGACCGGATAAAGACGGATAAAGAGACAGCCATTGGACACCAGAGAGTTTATTCAGATACGCCGGTTTATTCTTAAACTGGGTAAAATGCTGCACAAATACGGTACACCGGCCTTCCGCCTGGAAGCCTACTTAACCGAAGTGGCCCGCTATCTGGGTGTGCATGCCTCGTTTATCTCTACGCCTACGTCGTTATCGGTGGTTATCTGGAGTGATCGCCACGAAGAAGAGTACAGCCATAATGCGCGCCTCAACCCTGGTGAGCTGGATTTAAATTCGTTGTCACTCACCGATGAGCTGGCTAACCAGTTGTTATCCGGTCAGGTAACCCTTGAAGAAGCTGACAAGCGGTTAACCGAAATTGATGCTATGCCGAGCCCCTACGGTAAGCTCATCACCGGCTGCTCTTATGGCCTTTCAACTGGTGCTTTCGGCATGCTGATGGGGGCCAGCTGGACGGAAATTTTTTGGTCCGGTCTGTTTGGTTTTGTGGTGTATTTCTGGGTACTTTGGTCGGAACGCTCAAAGCGCGTTGCCCTTATGCTCGAACCGGTAATCGCCTATGTAGTAGCCTTTCTGGCCTGTGTAGCGAGCCGCTTTTTTGATCCGGGCATTAATATTCCCATCATTATTCTGTCATCGGTGATTATCTTTGTGCCGGGTCTGGCGCTAACGATGGGGCTCGCCGAGCTCTCCTCACGCAATATGGTGTCGGGCACAGCACGTATTATGGACGCCATGATGCAGCTGTTTAAATTGTATTTTGGTGCATTTCTGGGCGTAGCGACCGGCTTTAGTTTATTTGGCGAAAATACCTATGCACCGGCTGAATCCCTGCCCTACTGGTCGACCTGGCTGGCCGTAGTATTGCTGGGCTTTGGCCTGGTAGCCATTTTTCGTACCCGGGCAAAACATATTCCCTGGGCACTGGCCGCCGCGTTAATTGGCTATAGCGCCACTGCGCTAAGCTCCGATTTTCTGCCGCAGAATATTGGTAGCTTTATGGGGGCGTTTACACTGGGGATTTTTGCCAACGCCTTTACCCGCATTGCCAACCAGCCTGCCACTATTGTGGCCATGCACGGCCTGATTGTACTGGTACCGGGCTCTAAAACCTATATCGGCCTGAATTCTTTTGTTTCGGGTCAGGATTTCGTGAATGCTGAACACATCGGCCAGGACGTGTTTCTGATTTTTATGTCGCTGGTAGCCGGACTCATTTTTGCCAATGTGGTGTTTCCCACCAAAAAAGCACTCTGAAGCTAGCCGATAATGCCCAGCTCAACAGCGCGCAGCACCGCGCGGGTGCGGTCGCGGGCATCAAGCTTAGCCAGTATTGTCGACACCTGATTTTTTACCGTACCCTCTGATTTAAATAACGCCCCGGCAATTTCCTTATTGCTGCACCCGGATGCCATTAAACGCAGGATTTCCTTTTCCTTGGCCGACAGCGGTTCAACCGGTGCCGGGCCGTCGGGCGCGTTGTTTAAGCCCTGCAGACTGTTGATCAGGGTATTGGTGATGGCTGGCTGGATCAGCGACTCGCCGTTATGCACTGCTTCAATACCGTCGACCAGAGTTTCCAGCGACACGTCTTTTAACAGGTACCCTTTGGCGCCGGCACTGAGTGCCCCCATCAGACTCTCGTGGTCGTCAAAGGTGGTGAGCATGATAGTGGGCAGCAAGGTGCCATCCTGCTTTAAACTATTGAGGAGTTCTATGCCGGTCATGCGTGGCATGCGAATATCCAGCAGCATTACGTCCACTTTCCCGGCGTTAGCTTGCAACCACTCACGGGCCTCAGCGCCGTCGTTGGCCTGCCCCACCACTTCCACTTTATCGGATAGCGCGAGCAAGCTACATAACCCTTGCCGCAATAGCTGCTGGTCGTCTACAACTAATACGCGAATCATCCTGGCTCCGGTATCATCAACAGGGTATGAAAGCCCCGGGGACTGGCGTTAAACTCTGCGCTGCCGTTGAGCTCGGCAACACGCTCCTTAATACCGGTTAAGCCATTGCCTGGCTGATATTCACCGGCAGTGCCGTTATCGGTTATTTCGGTAACCAAGTGATGTGCCTTGCGGTGTATCTCAATGCGCAGTTCACTGGCTTTACCGTGGCGAATGCTGTTGGTCAGGCTTTCCTGCACACATCGCAGTATCGTGGTGGCCTGCAACAGACTTAGTTCAGATAAATCCCCCTCACAATGAATAGTCACCGATATCTTATCCTGCAAAGGGGCAATCAATTCGTTCAGCGCCTGCTGCAAATCCAGCGAGCCGAACTCGCGCATATCCGACACAGCTTCCCGTACATCAGACAGTAACAGTCTGGCGATACTTAAACACTGATCAATGGGCGGGCGTTGCTCAGGCGATACCGTGCGTGAGGCCACCTGCAGATGTAACGATAGCGCGGTAAGGTGATGGCCCACCAGATCGTGAATGTCACGGGCGATGCGAGTGCGCTCATCCTTACGACTGGCCTGTTGCATCAGGTCCTGCAATGCCCTGAGCTCGCGGTTGGCCTGCTCGGCCTGCTCCCGGGCCACTTCCGCCTGCTTACGGCTTTCCATCATCATTAGCGAGAACAAATTGAACGTCCAGAACAGGATGGCGGTTAACCACAGTCCATTGGATTGCTCCCACACCTTTGCAAACACCAGCCAGGGTATTGCCGACCATAAAGGCGATAACCACAGCGTACGCCGGTAAGGCATAACGTACGGTAATTGCCCGGACCAGATAACCAGTAAAATGGCATTGAACTCAAACGGGCTGGCCATAAATGACGCCAGTACCAACAGATACTCAAGAGCCAGCAGAATAACTCTGACTGAAGTATCGTGGCGGTAGGGCTCATCGCGGGTGACAAACAGGAATGT
>JAYZXK010000387.1:0-4320 GCA_036141415.1 Pseudomonadota bacterium | reverse complement strand
AACAAGACCTCCACACCCGCGGCGGTCAGCTCTGCGTACAGTGCTTCGGCTGCTTCCATAATACGCTGTGACTTATGCATATTCATGGGGATCAGCGCTACCTTAAATGGTGCGATAGGGTCGGGCCAGATGATACCGTGCTCGTCGTGATTTTGCTCAATAGCTGCAGCTACTACGCGTGATACACCAATACCGTAACAACCCATGCTCAGGATTTCATGTTTACCATTTTCGTTGAGTACGCCACAGCCCATAGCTTCTGAGTATTTGTCTCCGAGCTGGAAAATATGACCGACTTCGATACCGCGCTTAATTTCGATGGTGCCATTACCGCAAGGAGATGGGTCGCCGGCTTCGATGTTGCGCAGGTCGGCTGCAGTAATGTTTTCTGCGTATGCTTCGTCTTTTAGCGCCGCAGCCACTACGTAATCGGCAAATACCGGTACGTTCACGTTAGCCAGATCGATATCATTGCCAGTGGCGCCCAGCACAGCAGATAAGGTTTCATCATTGGCGGTAATCAAAGGCGCGGCAACACCACTGAGTTTCTCTGCTTTAATATCGTTGAGCGTGTGGCCGGCCGCCAGAACCAGCAGCACCCAGTTGTTGGCATCGGCTTCGCCCTCTTCGTCGGCAGCCTGAACCAGCACATATTGGAGGCCGTCTACGCTGGCACTTTCGACTTGTTGCGTTTGTGCCAGCTCTACGTTGGCCGCATAGTCTGAGCCGTTAGAGAAAGCAATGTTGTCTTCGCCGGAGTCTGCCAAAACGTGGAATTCATGGGACACGCTGCCGCCAATAGAGCCTGTATCGGCCATTACCGGGCGGTAATCGAGCTGCATGCGTTCAAAAATTTTGCAGTAGGCGCTATACATGGCATCGTAAGTATCCTGCAATGATGCCTGGGTGATGTGGAAAGAGTAGGCATCTTTCATGGTGAATTCACGGCTGCGCATAATACCAAAGCGAGGACGTACTTCGTCACGGAACTTGGTTTGGATCTGGTACAGGTTTAAGGGCAGCTGTTTGTAGCTGCTGATTTCGTTGCTAACCAGTGCGGTAATCACTTCTTCGTGAGTAGGGCCTAATACGAAGTCGCGTTGGTGGCGGTCTTTAATGCGCAGTAATTCCGGGCCGTATTCTTCCCAACGGCCAGTTTCCTGCCACAGATCGGCTGGCTGTACTACCGGCATTAACACTTCAATCGCCCCAGCTTTGTTCATTTCTTCGCGAACAATATTGGCGACCTTGTTCAGCACCCGCAAACCGGTTGGCAGCCAGGTGTACAGTCCGGAGGCTAGTTTACGAATGAGACCAGCCCGAAGCATAAGCTGATGACTAATTACCTCAGCGTCAGCAGGGGTTTCTTTTTGTGTTGCTAATAAATACTGACTAGTGCGCATTGATGGCATATACCCGTTGGATGATTACAAAACCCGCGTATTCTAGCAGTGTTAGGGGCGCTAAAATAGCCCTAAGAGACCTGTTCCAGCGATGTCACCAGGACCTTGCCGTTTTCTACGCGCCACTGTATGTCATGATCGTAAAATATTACCTGATAAGTCTTCGGGTCATTGTCTTGTGATTGGCGGTAAGCCGGACGGGGATCCTGACTTAAACACTGGGTTATCAGGGCTTGTAAATCACTGTGAGGCTGGGCGTTTAACTGCGCTGTTGCCTGCTCAGTGAAATGTACTTCTCTGGCGGGAAGCGGGTGCTCATCAAGCAAATGCGCCTCGGCAACGGCCACGCTATCGCTATAGGGCAGATAAGGTTTGATATCGATAACAGGCGTGCCGTCGAGTAAGTCAATGCCGCCTACATTGAGCTGCCACTGACCATTAAGTTGCTCAGCGCCCAGATTTTTCACCACTGACATACCTATGCCGTTAGGCCGAAATGTACTGCGAGAGGCAAACACCCCAATGCGACTGTTACCACCAAGGCGTGGCGCGCGGACTGTGGGAGTCCAGCCCTTATCGAGATTTTCGTGAAATAAAAACAACAGCCATAGATGGGAGTAGGTTTCGATACCACGCAGACAGTTTGGGTCGTTAAAGGGAGGCCTCAGTCGCACACTGCCCCGGGCATTGGCCAGGGCGGGTTGGCGAGGAATGGCAAATTTTTGCTTAAATGGTGAGGCGATATGGCCGATGGGAGTTAACCCAAAGGCAGACGATTCAGACATATATTGCAACACTTTTGTAGTCAGACTGAAACAAAGTTCAAACATTTATTCGCTATAGTAGCGCCGCTATCAAATTACTGGTAGTCCCTGGAACACATTTCGGCCCGCTTTTGTGCGGGCTTTTTTTCGCCCGCTGCACAGATTAGTCATCAATTTGCCGATTTTTTACATGATTGAAAATCCCGCGTATGCCAATATATAGCATTCACTACATACCTTGGTCTTTTGCAGTAAATCACAGCAACGCACAAAGGCACTGTTAAACAGTAGATCGTAAATAGGATGGCTATGATCTCGGTAAAAAATTTATCTAAATTTTACGACCATTTTAAAGCAGTCGATAACCTCTCTTTCGACATTGCGCCCGGTAATATCGTGGGCTTTCTGGGGCCGAATGGCGCAGGTAAGTCTACTACTATGAAAATGCTGACCGGATTTCTGCCGCCCAGTGAGGGAGAAATTTTTATAAAGGAACGGTCAATCAACAGCGATGCGAAAGCAATTCAGCGGGATATTGGTTACCTGCCAGAAGGCGCCCCGGCGTATGGGGACATGACGGTGTGGCAATTTTTGCACTTCATTGCCGATGTCAGAAGGTTAAAAGGCGCCCATCGCAAAGAGCGCCTGTATGATGTTATTCGTCGGGTTGAGCTCGGTGATGTGCTGAACCGGCCCATCGACAATCTATCCAAAGGCTTTAAACGCCGGGTGGGTCTGGCTCAGGCTATTTTGCACGATCCGGATATTCTTATTCTGGATGAGCCAACAGACGGACTCGACCCCAACCAGAAACACCATGTCCGCCAGCTGATTGAAGATCTGTCGCGGGAAAAAATAGTGATTATTTCTACCCACATTCTGGAGGAAGTCGCGGCCGTGTGTAACCGGGTGATGATTATCGCCGACGGGCAATTACGCTTCGACGATACACCGGAAGTACTCAGGCACCGCTCGCGTTTCTGTAATGCCGTGAGCCTGCGCCTGAGCTATGCCGCTGATATTTCCGGCCTGGCCGAACTGGACGGCGTAGATGAAATGGAAATCGACCGGAAGACAGGTTTGGTGACCTTATTTCCGGAGCCAGGCAAACATATTTTTTATGCCATTAATGAATATGTCACTCAACGGCGTTTACCGGTAGATACCCTGACGCTGGAGACCGGTCGTCTCGATGAAGTGTTTCGGGATATCACTACGGCGGAGGTGGTCAATGGGTAATATCTGGATTGTCACCAAAAGGGAATTTGCGAGCTTTTTCGCCACCCCGGTCGCTTACGTGTTTATTGCTATCTTTTTGATGCTATCAGGCATCTTTACTTTCTTTATCGGCAATCTGTACGAACGGGGCCAGGCCGATTTGATCCCGTTTTTTAACTTCCATCCGTGGCTGTATTTATTTCTGGTGCCAGCGATAGCCATGCGCAGTTGGGCGGAGGAGAGGAAGTCCGGCTCAATCGAGTTACTTATGACCCTGCCGATCAGTGTAGCTGAAGCTGTACTGGGTAAATTTATTGCGGCCTGGCTGGTACTCGGCCTGGCATTGGCGCTTACCTTTCCGCTCTGGCTAAGTGTTGATTTTCTGGGTGAACCAGACCACGGCATTATTGTGGCCGCCTATATTGGTAGCTGGCTTATGGCAGGCGCTTTTCTGGCTATCAGTACCTGTATGTCGGCGTTTACCCGTAATCAGGTGGTGGCGTTTATTCTGGCAGTGGTAGTGTGTTTTCTGTTTGTAGTGTCGGGTAGCAGCATCGTATTGGATGCTTTTCAGCCCTGGGCTGGAAACCTAATCCTCGATACCGTCGCCAGCTTCAGTTTTCTGAGCCATTTTGAGGCCACGGCCAAAGGTGTACTGGCACTGAATGACGTGGGCTATTTCTTCATCATTATGGTGGTTTGGCTCTATGCCAGCCTGATTGTTATTGAACAGAAAAAGGCGGATTAACCATGCACAAATTAATCGCTTTTTTAACCCTTTTGTTACTGGCCGTGTTGTGTCTGGGGCTGGTGGTTATTAATAATGAAATGCTGGGTGATTACCGTATCGACCTCACCGAGGATAAGGTGTATTCCCTGTCTGATGGAAGCCAGCGGGTGTTGAATGATATCGATGAACCCATCGTACTTAATTT
>JAYZXK010000386.1:0-4285 GCA_036141415.1 Pseudomonadota bacterium | reverse complement strand
GCCACGTCGCCGTCACTAACGCTGTTAACCACATCCGCTAAGTCCTGCAGGCCGTAAGCATGCACTTCGTAACCAAAGGTAATCTGCGCCGCAACCTTGTCGCCCTCAGTTACCGCAACATTACGCATGTTGTCACCAAAGCGTACCACTTTCAGTGACTTGCTCTCTGCCCAACCTAATGCTGCACGGCACCAGCCGTCAATCTGCGCGACGGTTTTAGGGTTTTGCCAGTGACCAACCACTACCTTACGCTCTTTACGCATACGGCTGCCGATGAAACCAAATTCACGGTCACCGTGGGCACTCTGGTGGGTATTCATATAGTTCATGTCGATGCTGCTCCACGGCAGACCGGCATTAAACTGAGTATGCAGGTGTAACCATGGCTTTTGCAGTTCGTTCAGGCCGGCAATCCACATTTTGGCTGGCGAGAAAGTGTGCATCCACAGGATCAAACCAACACAGTTAGCATCGCTGTTTGCCGCCTGGCAAACCTGATGGATTTCAGCGGCAGACTTTACGGTGTCTTTGTAAACCACTTTAACCGGCAGGTTGTTTTCGTTCAGACCTGCGGCCAGCGCCTGGCTGTTACCTGCGACTTCTTCAAGTACGCGTGGGCCATAAAGATGCTGAGAGCCGGTAATAAACCATACTTCTTTTTGTACTGTAGTCATAATTCTGTCCTCTATTAATAAAGGGCTTGCAGGTAGAGTTACTCTTGGCCGTAGTAGGCGTTTTTACCGTGCTTGCGTAAATAATGTTTATCCAATACGGCTTGCTTGAGCACAGCGGCATTGGGGTCTAAAGTCCTTGTGAGATAAGCCATTTTGGCGATCTCTTCGAGCAGCGCGGCGTGATATACCGATTGTGCTGCATCCTTACCCCAGGTGAATGGCGCATGGCCGGCAACGATTACCATCGGTGCGGCAGCCGGGTCGCGATCCACATAGGCATCAGTAATCTGAACCCCGGTTTCTTCTTCGTAATCACCATTAACCTGTTCATCGGTCAGATCACGGGTACAGGTAATTTCACCATGTACATAATCAGCGTGAGTAGTGCCCAGGCAGGGAATGCTCTGGCGCGCCTGCGCCCACGCTGTCGCATACGTTGAATGGGTGTGCGTTACACCGCCAATCGAATCAAATGCGCGGTAAAGATGGGTATGGGTTTTAGTATCAGAAGAAGGACGCATGGTGCCTTCCACGATGTTATTTTCCATATCCACGATAACAATGTCTTCCGGCTTCATCTGATCGTAAGACACACCGCTAGGCTTTATAGCCACCACGCCCTTATCCCGATCAACCTGTGACACATTACCAAAGGTGTAAATCACCAGATTACGGCGCTGAAGCTCCATATTGGCTTCGTACACTTCCCTTTTTAATTCGGTGTAGCTCATGCTTTACCTCCACTGACATAGTCGCCCAGCGTTTGATAGTTTTGGTATAACTCATCGTAAATACCGACTTTCGATGCATCCGGCAGATATTGTTTGCAAACAGGTGACGCCATTACCTGCTGAGCTTCGGCGACGGTTGGGTATTCGCCAGCCGCTACAGCAGCCATAATGGCGGCACCCAGGGCACAACTCTGTTCACTTTCCAGTACGTCGATGGGGCAATTCCACACATCGGCGCAGGTTTGCATTACGTAGTCGGACTTTTTCGAAATGCCGCCAATTACCACTACCGAGTTAATGGGTACGCCTTCCTCGCGGAAGCGTTCGGTAATTGCCCGCGCACCAAACGCAGTGGCTTCCACCAGCGCTTTAAATAATTGCGGGGCATCGGCACCCATTTTGATACCGGTTAACGCCATGGACACCGTTTGGTCGGCATCCGGTGTACGGCGGCCATTAACCCAGTCCAGCGCGGTAATGTCTTTCGCACTGACCGGCAGATTAGCAGCAGCGGCAGACAAACGCTGTAAGGTCAGCGACTCAATCTTATCGACCAGTTCATCAGCACCGGATTCCACCAGCTCGTGGAGTAAATTGTTGGTTGGCCACAGCACCAGGTTTTTAAACCAGGCGTACAGGTCGCCAAACGCAGACTGACCGGCTTCAAGGCCAACCAGACCAGGAATAACCGAACCATCCACCTGTCCGCAGATACCGCGTACACAGGTTTCGCCAATGGTTTCGTAAGAGGTTACCGTGATGTCACAGGTTGACGTACCCATCACTTTAGTCAGCACGCCTTCGCGAACATTGGCAGCCACCGCGCCCATGTGACAGTCGAATGCGCCATAACCGACTTTAATCCCCGCAGGCAGACCCAGTTTTTCAGACCATTCGGCGGTTAACTCACCGGCGACCTGATCGCTGGTTTGAGTTGCCGGGTTCAGGGTATCCACCAGGCCATCCAGCAGCGGATCGACCGAGGTAAAGAAATCATTTGGCGGAAAACCGTTCCAGGCTTCGTTCCACATTAATTTGTGACCCGTTGCACAACGACCCATCTGTAACTGTGAAGGATGAGTAGTGCCACACATTAATGCAGTCATCCAGTCACAATGCTCAACCCAGCTGTAGGTGGCCGCTTTCACCGCAGGATCCTGACGGAAAATGTGCAAGGCTTTGGCCCAGTACCATTCCGAAGAATAAATACCGCCCATATAAGCCAGGTAGTTAACATCGTTATTATTGGCAGCCTTGGTGATTTCACCGGCTTCTTTCAACGACGTGTGATCTTTCCACAATACGAACATCGCATTGGGGTTTTCCTTGAATTCTTCGGTTAATGCCAGTGGCACGCCTTCAGCATTGATTGCTACAGGTGTAGACCCGGTAGTGTCGAAGCTCATGCCAACAACTTTATCAGCCGTACCGGCAGGTACTTTAGACCACAGCGCATTCACCACTTCGACCAGGCTATCCACATAGTCCTGAGGGTGCTGACGATACTGATCCTTTGCGGGCTCGCAATAACGGCCCTGCGCCCAGCGCGGGTAATTTACCATATGGCTGGCCAGCTCTTCGCCGGTTGTTACATCTACCAATAAGGCTCTGACCGAATCAGAGCCATAGTCCAGCCCTAATGTATAACGAGACATATTCTTTAATTCCACTCACTGCTAACAAAATTAGCCAATAAATTTTAATTGTATGATAATATCAATAATAGGCAAATGTAAAGGTAATATAAAATTAATATTAACAGTATAGCTGGTGAATAAATAGCCAGCGCAGATGTTGGTACAGTTGCCGACTGACTGCTGCCAAGCGCAGCTGCCAAGGCCTGAAAAAACTTAGTAACCCATTGAATTTATTAAGAGTGGAAAGAACTATGACTACCCAGTTAGAACAGCTAAAATCTATTACGACCGTCGTTGCTGACACCGGTGATTTCGAAGCTATTGCTTTGTATCAACCTCAGGATGCAACCACCAACCCATCCCTATTGTTAAAAGCCGTGCAAATTGAAAAGTACCGTCCGCTGGCAATCGAAGCGGTAAAATGGGCGAAAGATCAGGGTGCTACCGATGATGTAGCTGCCGTTGCAGCAGACAAACTGGCGGTACTTATTGGCGCTAAGCTAATGGAACAGGTGCCCGGTTATGTTTCTACCGAAGTAGACGCGCGTTTATCCTTCGATACCATGGCCACTGTTGAAAAAGCCAATCACCTGCTGGCGCTTTACCGTGATCAGGGCATTGATACCAGCCGCGTACTAATTAAAATTGCCGCTACGTGGGAAGGTATTCAGGCTGCGCGCATTCTGGAAGCCCAGGGCATTAAAACCAATGTGACGCTGGTTTTCTCTTTCGCCCAGGCCCGCGCATCAGCTGAAGCCGGCGCTTTCCTTATCTCACCTTTTGTTGGCCGTATTCTTGACTGGTATAAAGCCGACCAGCCAGATGCTGACTTTAGTAGTGCAAACGATCCGGGCGTGCAATCAGTTACGCGTATCTATAACTACTTTAAAGAAAACGGTTATGACACCATCGTAATGGGCGCCAGCTTCCGTAATATCAGTGAAATTCAGGAACTGGCCGGCTGTGACCGTCTGACCATCAGCCCGGGCTTACTGGATGAGCTGGCTAATACTGAAGCAGAACTGCCGCGTAAACTGACACCGGTTGATTCACCTAAAGCGGCACCGGCGGCGTTAAGCGAGCAAACTTTCCGTTGGGATATGAACGAAGATGCCATGGCAACCGATAAACTGTCTCAGGGTATTCGACAGTTTGCTAAAGATCAGGTAACACTGGAAACGATGCTGACTGACCTGGCCAAATAATCAGTCACACTCATTGTAAAAAAAGCGGCTGACAGGTA
>JAYZXK010000385.1:0-3887 GCA_036141415.1 Pseudomonadota bacterium | reverse complement strand
AATCAGTACGATACCATCATTATCGATGAGGCCCACGAGCGCAGCCTGAATATCGACTTTCTGATTGGTTACCTTAAGCAACTGCTGGCCAAACGCCCGGAACTGAAAGTTATTATCACCTCGGCAACTATCGATCCCGAGCGTTTCTCGCGCTATTTCAATGATGCGCCAATTATTGAGGTGAGCGGCAGAACCTTCCCGGTAGAAGTTCGCTATCACGATCCGGAAGACGCCGAGGACGATGCCGACCAAGTGGAGCGGATCATTCACGCCGTAGACGAGCTTATGCGCGAACCACCGGGTGACATTCTGGTGTTTTTAAGCGGTGAGCGTGAAATTCGCGATACGCAGGATGCGCTAAGTCGCCGCCAGTACCGGCACACCGAAATCATTCCGCTGTATGCAAGATTATCGGCTTCTGAGCAACAGCGGATCTTTCAGTCGCACAGCGGGCGACGCATTGTGCTATCGACTAACGTTGCTGAAACCTCGCTAACAGTACCGGGCATTAAATATGTTATCGACCCGGGCACGGCTCGAATATCCCGCTACAGCGCGCGCAGTAAAGTACAGCGCCTGCCCATTGAGCCTATTTCCCAGGCATCAGCGAATCAGCGGGCCGGTCGATGCGGCCGGGTTTCCGAAGGTATCTGTATTCGCCTTTACTCTGAACAGGATTACGACAACCGGCCGGCGTTTACCGATCCGGAGATTCTGCGTACCAATCTGGCCTCAGTTATTCTGCAAATGGCCAGTCTGGGCTTGGGTGACATTAACCAGTTTGATTTTGTGCAACCGCCGGACAGTCGTCAGATTAACGATGGTTTTCGCTTGCTGGAAGAAATTGAAGCCATTACCCGCAAAAAGGGTCGGGTAGCGTTAACCAGACTGGGTAAGCAGATATCCCGCCTGCCGGTAGATCCGCGCTATGCCCGTATGGTGGTGGCGGCCGGTGAGTTTAACGCACTGATGGAAGTGATGGTGATTGCAGCCGGATTATCCATTCAGGATCCCCGTGAGCGCCCTCAGGATAAACGGGCGCAGGCCGATGAGGCGCACAGTGAATTTGCCGATAAAGACTCCGATTTTATCGCCCTATGGAATTTATGGGTGGCCTTCAGGGAGCAACAAAAAGCACTGTCGAACAGCCAGTTGCGTAAGTGGTGCCATGGCCACTTTATCAATTACCTGCGTATGCGCGAGTGGCAGGACATCGTTAGCCAGTTACGTAAGTCTGTTGCTGAAATCGATTTGCGAATTACCAGTCAGGCCGCCGATTATCAGGCCATCCATCAGGCACTATGTAGCGGTTTGTTATCCCATGTGGGCATGAAAGACAAAGACCGGGAATACCTTGGTGCGCGCAACACAAAATTTATGATCTTTCCCGGCTCAGGGCTGGCCAAAGCCAATCCCAAATGGATTGTGGCCGCCGAGCTGGTGGAAACCTCCAAGCTGTTTGGCCGCATGGTAGCCAAAATTGAACCGCAGTGGCTGGAATCGCTGGGCGAGCATCTGGTTAAACGCAATTACGCTGAACCGCACTGGTCGAAAAAACGCGGCGCAGTGACGGCCAGCGAACGGGTAACCTTATTTGGCCTGCCGATCGTGGCGCAGCGTTATGTGACCTACAGCCAGATTGACCCGGCTACTTGTCATCAGCTGTTTATCCGTGAGGCACTGGTTAATGGCGAAACAAAGCTGCGTTATGCCTTTCTAGAGGATAATCAGGCGTTGCTTGAACTGGCCGATGGCTGGGAGCAGAAAACCCGGCGTCGGGATCTTATGGTCGACGAACAAATTCTGGTGGATTTTTACGCCGACAAACTGCCGGTGGAAGTAAATAACGACGCGGCTTTTAAAAAGTGGTTAAAGCAGCAGTCCACTACCGATTTTTTACGGCTGACCGAGCAGGATGTGTTTCGCGAACAACCCGGCACCTCGGCGGCCAATGCGTTTCCGGACGTCTGGCAACAGGGCAATATTACCCTGCCGCTGAGCTATCATTTTGAGCCTAACGCCGAAGACGATGGCGTGACGGTAAGCATCCCTTTACCGCTGCTTAATCAGGTGGTGGAAGACGGCTTTGACTGGCAGGTCCCGGGGCTGCGCGAAGAGCGGGTGGTACAACTGATAAAAAGCCTGCCGAAACGTCTGCGGCGTAACTTTGTGCCTGCGCCGAATTACGCCCAGGCGGCACTGGCAGATATGCGCATGCAGGAACAAAAGTCTGGTAAACCAATTAAGCTGCTTGATGCACTGACCACCAAGTTACTCAGAATGACCGGGGTGCGGGTAGAGCCAGAAGACTGGCAGCCGGAGCAGCTGGACAAACACCTGATTATGCATTTTGCTGTGGTGGATGCCGATAATAATGTACTTGGCCGCGGCGATGATTTACAAGCCCTAAAAGACCGCCTGCAGGGGCGGGTAAAAGAGACCTTTGAGCAGGCTGCCACACCGGAACTTGAGCGTAAGGATATCACCAGCTGGGATTTCGATGCGCTGCCAGCCAGCTTTACCCAAAAGCACGGCGGCTTTGAGGTACAGGCCTATCCCGCGCTGGTTAATCATAATGGCCGGGTAGACATTGAACTGATTGCCGAGCAGGAAAAAGCCAACACATTGCATCAACAGGGGCTTAATCGCTTACTGATGCTGGGTATGCCGTCGCCAGTGAATTACCTTGAGCAGAAGCTGCCAAATAAAACCAAGCTGGGGCTGTATTTTAACCCCTTTGGCCAGATTAAAGCGCTTATTGACGATTGCATTCTGGCTGGCATCGACGCGCTCAGCCACGAGTTTCAGGCAAAGCACGAGCTGGTCATTCGCGATAAAGAAAGTTTCGACCGTTGCCTGGATCATGTGCGTGCCAATATCAACGAGTCGGTGCTGGCCATCGCTCAGCAGGTAGAAACCGGTCTTACACTGGCTCATCAGTGTCAGAAGAAAATGAAAGGTAAGGTGTCACTGGACATGGTGGCTGGCCTTAACCACATAAAACAACATCTTGGGACGCTGGTGTACCCGGGCTTTGTGGCCGAAGTGGGCTTTGCAAGGCTGGCCGACTGGAACCGCTATATTAAGGCTTTGGCCCGCCGGCTGGAAAAACTGCCGGTCGATCCTAATCGTGACCGCTTACAACAAATTACTCTGGATAAGGTCGAGCAGGCCTATGCGGCGGTACTCAACAAATACCATGCCGATAAAGTGCCCACCGAGCTGGCCCAGGTGCGCTGGATGATTGAGGAGCTTCGGGTTTCACTATTTGCTCAGCAACTGGGGACGGCTTATCCCATTTCAGCCAAACGGGTGTTAAGTGTTCTTGAAACCTATTAGCCCTGAGACTTCAAAACCAATAAATAACGTTATTTTAAACTTAACCCCTGGGGCTGGTCTGAAATTACATTGACAACTCACGGATGTCACCCTATAAACTTGTTAGTAGTAGGGCAATTTGCCTTTCCATTTGCAGTTGAGGTGAGAGGAGAAGTAAGTAGATGTTAGGATACGATGATAAACGCAACTTTTTCAGGATGATGGTTAACTCTCCGTGTCAGTTACAAATAATCGATGATGAGTCGAGCCGGACGCTCCAGGCGGTGTGTAAGGATATCAGTGCAACCGGTATGTCGTTGGAGGTTGACGAGCCGTCAATTGAAGTCGGCACGCAGGTAAGCGTTAGCATCGATTCAACCAGTTCACAAATACCGTCGTTATCAGCGGTGGCTAAAGTGGTGCGTTGCGTACCAGAATCTGATAGCAGTTGTATTGTGGGTGTTGAGATTTCTGAGATGAAATAGGTTAACGGTGTTCTGGGGAAGCGCTACCTCAAACGGGCAGCGCTGGGATTCGTTTGCTTCTTTTATCGCTTACCTTCTACAAAA
>JAYZXK010000384.1:0-5964 GCA_036141415.1 Pseudomonadota bacterium | reverse complement strand
TGAATCGGTCTCTACCCAATCAGGTGTAACATACCCTATTCGCCAAAGCTGGCCGCTACGCAACAGCAACTCAGTGCGGGAAAAATTGCTGCGCGGGAATTTTTAACCTTTGCCTCTTTACAGCACTGTCGCGGCTCGGTAAAAAGACACATCACTTTAGAGAACACCAGTAACATGCACCAAACTTACAGACTTATTATCGATTGTCCTGACCAGGTAGGCCTGGTTGCGCGCGTATCCCAGTTTCTGGCAGACCATGATGCGTCAATCCTCGAAGCCAGCCATCATACCGACGTTCAAACCGGTCGGTTTTTTATGCGCCACGAAATCAGCACCGACTCATTAACGCTCTCTTATGATCGTTTTATTGAAGAATTTACCCCGCTGGCGAATGAATTCCAGATGCAGTGGAAGGTAACTGATTCATCCAAGCGCCAACGAGTTGCTTTGCTCAGCAGTGTTGAATCCCATTGTCTGGTGGATATTTTGCATCGCTGGCATACCGGTGAATTACACTGCGATATTCCCTGCATTATTGGTAACCACCCGCAAATGAAGCAATTTGCCGACTGGTACAAAGTCCCTTTTCACTGGGTAGACTTTAAGACCTTAGGGAAGGAAAACGCCTTTAAGCAAATCGAAGTACTACTCGATGAATATGCCATCGACCTCACGGTACTTGCCCGTTTTATGCAAATCCTGCCTGACACCCTGTGCTCAAAACTGGCCGGCAGAGCAATTAATATCCATCACAGCTTTCTGCCCTCCTTTGCCGGGGCCAAGCCCTATCAGCAAGCCTATGATCGTGGCGTTAAGCTCATTGGGGCAACCTGCCACTATGTTACCCGCGACCTCGATGAGGGTCCGATTATCGAGCAAAGCGTTAAACGCATCAGCCACAGTGATACGGTTGCCGATATGGTACGTAAAGGTAAAGACTGTGAAGTGAATGCGCTGGCCACCGGTGTGCGTAACCACCTTGAAGACCGGGTCATCATTCACCACAACAAAACCGTGGTTTTCGCCTAGTCCTTTTGTCGCTGACAGTGCGCCATACAACGCCTGTCAGTTGCATACCTGAGTGCCAAAGCACCACAATAGATAATTCAACAATAACAAAATGACAGGAACTCTATGCTAACCATAAAAAAAACGCTTACTGCCACCGCCATAGTGCTGGCACTGGCTGGCTGCTCTGAAGCGCCATTGAGCAATGAAAATACCGCCTCAGGTGCTGCCGAAACAACCAGCCAGACAGTTGAAAATACCTTACTGCAACCTTTTAAAGGCCCCTATGGTGGCGTACCAGCTTTTGAGGATATGCAACTGGCCGATCTGATGCCGGCCATGGAAGCCGCTATGGCTGAACATCTGGCCGAAATTGATGCGATTGCCAATAACCCCGAAGCGCCGGACTTTGCCAATACGATTGTGGCTTATGAAAAGGCCGGCGACACCATTGGCCGGGTCTATACCTATTATGGGATCTGGAGCTCTAATGTCTCCAGCCCGGAGTTCCGTGAACTGCAGCGGGAGTTATCACCCAAGCTGTCTGCCTACCGCTCCAAAATCAATCAGAACAGCAAGCTTTTCGAACGAATCAAGGCGGTTTATGAGAGTGACGAACTAAACACGCTTACTGATGAAGAGCAGCGTATCACGTGGCTTATTTATAACAGTTTTGCCCGCAACGGGGCTACCCTTGAGGGTGATGCTAAGGCTCGCTACGCTGAGATCAACAAGGAACTGGCAAGCCTGCATACCCGTTTTTCCAATAACGTGCTGGCCGACGAAGAAAATTACGTCACCTATATTACCGCTGAGCAACTCGACGGTTTACCGGAGAGCTTTGTTAAAGCCGCAGCAGCTGCGGCTGCAGAACGTGGAAAGGAAGGCATGTATGCCATTACCAATACGCGTTCATCAATGGATCCTTTCCTGACCTACTCAACGCAGCGGGATTTACGCGAAAAAGTGTGGCGCACCTATTACGATCGTGGCGATAACGGCGACGAGTTTGATAACAACGACATCATCAAGCAAATTCTTACCCTGCGCCACGAACGCGTTCAGCTGCTCGGTTACGATAACTACGCTCAGTGGCGCCTTGAAGACCGCATGGCAAAGAACCCTGAAAATGCCATGGCGCTGATGATGAAAGTCTGGCCAGCGGCACTGGCACGGGTTGAGGAAGAAGTGGCCGACATGCAGGCCATTGCCGATGCCGACGGTGCGGACATCGAAATTAAACCCTGGGATTATCGTTTTTACGCCGAAAAAGTTCGCCTTGCGAAATACGACCTCGATTCCAATGAGGTGAAGCAATACCTGCAACTGGATAAACTGCGCGAAGCCATGTTTTATGTGGCCGGACGCCTGTTCAACTTTGACTTTAAACCGGTTCCGGCAGGCACAGTACCGGTATTTCATCCTGATGTGAAAGTATGGGAAGTGGCCGATAAGGATTCCGGCGAACTGATTGGCCTGTGGTATCTGGATCCGTTCGCTCGTCAGGGTAAACGCTCCGGCGCCTGGGCAACTACCTACCGTCGACATACTACCTTTGATGGCGACAAAAACGTTCTGTCGTCTAACAACTCAAACTTTGTGAAAGGGCCGGAAGGTGAGCCCACGCTGATTTCCTGGGATGACGCTGAGACGTACTTCCATGAGTTTGGCCACGCGCTGCACTTCCTGTCGGCAAACGTTAAATACCCGACCTCACACTCAGGCGTCAGGGATTACACCGAGTTCCAGTCGCAGTTACTGGAGCGCTGGCTGACCACTGATGAAGTCATCGATGAGTACCTGATACATTATGAAACCGGCGAACCCATTCCGGACAGCCTGATTGCTAAAATCAAGAAGGCATCGACCTTTAATGAAGGGTTCAAGACTACCGAATACATGGCATCTGCCATCATGGATCTGCTCTATCACACCACAGATCCTGCCGGTATCGAACCAGATACTTTTGAGCGTGAACAACTCAAAGCACTGGGCATGCCTGAAGAAATTGTAATGCGTCACCGTACGCCTCACTTTGGCCATGTTTTCTCTGGTGAGGGTTACTCGGCGGGTTACTACGGCTATATGTGGGCAGAAGTATTAACCGCTGATGCAGCAGAAGCCTTTGAAGAAGCACCGGGCGGCTTTTACGATGAAGAAGTGTCAGCCAAGCTGGTGAAATACTTGTTCTCGGTACGCAATGCCATGGATCCGGCCGAGGCCTATCGCATGTTCCGAGGCCGCGATGCGAATGTTGAAGCGCTTATGCGTGACCGTGGCTTTCCGGTAACATCAGAGCAGGGTAAATAACCGAAACGGTTAATAGAACAAAGGCCAGCCGTAAGGCTGGCCTTTTTGTTTCTGCCCCGGTTACTCGGGCAACTTCACCTTGATAAGCTTTGCAGCACTCAGTGGTGAGCTTTCCTGAGTCAGCCAGATTGAATTATTTTCACGAACACAGAGGCCTTCTACCTGCCCATAGCCGTTAAGCTGATGGGTACTGATTAAGTCAAAGTCAGCCGACAAGGTGGCAATAAACGGCTTAAACATGCCCAGTGCATTACTGGTATAGCCCACAATCACATAGCGGTTATTTTGTGCGTCAAAGTCGGCACCTGTCACCACTCCGGGGATCCCTGATATCTCAGCTACCGGCGATAAAAGCGGGGTTGTCTGGTCTTTGTCGAGAAAATACACTTTTACTACACGAGTTAGCCAGCTCTTGGAAAACAGCACCAGGTGATCGCCCCGGGAGACCATCGCTTCTGCATCATAATCGTGCGCGTAGTACTCGTTTTTGGCGATATCGTAGTTTTCATAGTTGACCGGCAAAGGCGTGATATCACCCGTGTCTGCCCTGCTGACCTTTAACACTGCCAGATCACTGCGTTTACCGGCATTGTTACCAAAATCACCAATGTAGAAAAACTCGCTGTCTGCCGTTACCGACTCCCAGTCTGTATTCTTGCGCGGCAATTTCTCACTTTTTACAATCGTGCCGGAAGTATCCAGCGTAAATAAGTCGGGGCTGTTGCCCGAATCATTGATAGTGTAAATATGGTTGGCATCACAATTTAAGCCCGAGGTTTCCACTAACTGTTCGTCTAAAACAATGTCTTCGAGCACTTCAATACCACTGTCGTTGCCAGCATCCGTGCTGCTGCAAGCGGCAGGGAGCATTAACAGGCTCATTGCAAGTGCCTTACCAGCACCTGCCATAAAAGAAGAATTTTTCATAACTCAATTAACGCGGTGAAACGTTCCATTTGTTGCCGCTAATAAGACTGGCGATTTGTACTCACCCGGCAAACAGCGATTTTGCCTGCCGGGTATATCAGCTTCCCTTATGAGGTTTAGCCGAGCTTTTTACGAGTCAGGAGCAACAGACCCAGAGAAAGCAATGCAATGCCGGCTGGCGCCGGAACCGGTTCACTGTCTGTACAAGCGGGGTGATCCGGGTTTTCCGCACAAAAGTCCACGGTTTCCTGTAATTTCACTTCGGCGAAATTAGTGACGAAATCATCGATTTCACTCTGCACTGTGGTATTAAGCTCGTTTAAATCGAAGCTGTTACCGCCATTATTCAGAGCTAAGTCAATCAGCTCGCCGAACTCACCGCCCAAGACCACATTAAACAACGCAGAGTTGTCTTTTAGCACGCCATCCAGTGAGTCGGCATCGAAATAGTTGTCGCTGTTGCTGGCTTCGTCGGCAAACAAAATCAGGTTTTTCACCGCATCGTCGCGGTAACTTAAACCCGGTTGTTCAGATGGCAGTGCTTCCAGCGCATAAGCCGTAGCATCATAGGCAGGCTCACTAGCGCCAATTGGAATGATACCCGACATGGCACTGGCAAATCCTGCAGCATCAACAAAGTCAGAGATAAGTCGAATGCTATCACCGGCAAAGCCGTATCCGATCAGCGCAAACTGAGCGTCCAGACCCCCATTTTGCAGAATACTGGCAAACGTACTGATGCTGTCGCGCAGATTATTGTGAACGGTACTCATAGAGCCACTCTCATCTACCAGCATTACAATATCGGTTTTTATAACAGCCGCATTTACGGGTGCTGTAACAGCAAATAAACTCAACCCGAGCAATAAGGCGGCTACCAGGGCTGACCACGTTTTTCTGTTCTGTCTTATCATCTTTTACTACGGTAATTCGTTGTTATAAAAGAAAAAATGCAAAAATCATTCCATGTCAAAAAGTGGCTCAAGATCATTGGTTTATTTCCACCCAAACAATCCATCTCGCTATACTTGTAAATAATTCCGACACTAATTTGGCCATTTAAGGATTTTGCTTTCTGATTTTCAAAGTGAACACATAACACAATTCTAGTGTATAACATTGCTAAGGATTTTCATTGCTGTCGTTTTGCACTACAGCCAAACAACAATAAGGACGCTTTTGTGTCAGACCCAACCATTGCTCTGGTCGCCGTCGGCCTGCTTTCAATCAGTTGCCAGTACCTAGCCTATAAGATTCGTTTACCGGCGATTCTGCCACTGTTAGTGGTAGGCATACTGGTTGGTCCGGTTTTTAATGTATTAGATGCAGACGCCCTGTTTGGAGATTTACTGTTTCCGGTGGTGTCACTGTCGGTTGCTATTATTCTGTTTGAAGGTGCGCTGACCCTTAAATACAGCGATATTGCCGGGCACGGTAACATGGTCAGAAATCTCTGTAGCATCGGGGTTCTGGTCACCTGGATCATCGCTGCCACAGTGGCCCACTATGCACTGGACATTAGCTGGCAGCTATCGTTCTTATTTGGTGCCATCGTCACCGTAACCGGTCCCACCGTTATTGTGCCTATGCTTCGAACCGTACGCCCCCAGACAAACCTTGGCAATATACTGCGCTGGGAAGGGATCATTATTGATCCCATCGGCGCATTACTGGCGGTATTAGTTTATGAATATATCATTTCGTCGCAGAGCGCCGTGT
>JAYZXK010000383.1:0-3771 GCA_036141415.1 Pseudomonadota bacterium | reverse complement strand
CAACGGTGGTTCAGTACTGGCTACTGCTACTGTAGAAAGCGCAAACGCGGTTGCCGTTGTATTCATGAACACTAACGCTGCTGCTGCTGGTGGTTGTATTGCTGCTCTTATCGTAGCACGCATCATGTTTGGCAAAGCTGACCTGACTATGGCGCTTAACGGTGCACTGGCTGGTCTGGTTGCTATTACTGCTGAACCTTCTACTCCTACGCCACTGACTGCAACGCTGTTCGGTGCTCTGGGTGGTATCCTGGTTGTATTCAGCATCGTTACTCTGGACAAACTGAAAATCGATGATCCGGTAGGTGCGATTTCTGTTCACGGTGTAGTTGGTCTGTTAGGTCTGTTACTGGTTCCTGTTACTGGTGGCGCGACTTTCTCTGGTCAAATCATCGGTGCACTAACTATCTTTGTATGGGTGTTCGTAACCAGCTTAGTGGCTTGGTTAATCATCAAAGCCGTTATCGGTGTACGCGTTAGCGAAGAAGAAGAATTTGAAGGTGTTGATATCAGTGAATGTGGTCTGGAAGCTTATCCTGACTTCACTGGTGGCCGTTCATAATCTTCGGACCCATTATTGATTAGGCACTTAAGTTAATAATAATAAGCCTATATCACTTCGACTCAGACCCCGCTTATGCGGGGTTTTTTCTTACTGGTACTAAACTTAGCGCTCTATTCCATTACGTATGCTTCAAAAGCTTCTGGCGTCAGCGGGCGGCTAAAATAGTAACCCTGGAAATAGTCACATCCCATTTCTTTCAGCATCTCTACCTGTTCCTTACTTTCTGTACCTTCTGCGACCGTAAGCAGCTTCATGTGTTTGCCTATGGCGATAATGGATCTGACCAGCTCCTTACTTTGCTGATGGTTAATATTGTCGATAAAGGACTTATCAATTTTAA
The DNA here is from genome assembly GCA_036141415.1 of Pseudomonadota bacterium. Taxonomy (GTDB): domain Bacteria; phylum Pseudomonadota; class Gammaproteobacteria; order Enterobacterales; family Alteromonadaceae; genus Alteromonas. The sequence goes on along the minus strand of JAYZXK010000383.1, from coordinate 2,866 downwards.
GCACGTTCAGGGGTAAATCGCGCAGATAAGAGAGTGACGAGTAGCCGGTACCAAAATCATCCAGTGCCACAGAAATTCCGGTGTTCTGTAGCGTTTTCAGTTGCTCTATGGCTTTGTGGCTATCGAATAACAAACTCGATTCAGTAAGCTCAACCTCGATGAGCTGCGCCGGTATGTGGTAATCAGCCCGCTGTGCCAGCAGGTAATGAATAAAATCGCCTTCGGCAAACTGGGAGGCCGTTACATTAATGGATACCCGGTAGAGCGGCACATTTCGCTGCTGCCAGTCGCGGATCTGCTCAAAGACGCGGCGTAATACCCACTTGCCTAATTCATGAATGAGGCCTGTTTCTTCGGCAATGGGGATAAAGTGCGCAGGTGAGATAAACCCTTTAACCGGGTGGTGCCAGCGTAACAATGCCTCACTGCCAGTCAGCCTGCCATGGGTATCCACCTTTGGCTGATAAACCATCGAGAGTTCGTCGTTATTTTGTAACGCTCTGGATAAGTCTTCTTCCAGCTCACGGGCAGCATCTTTGATGGCCAGCATTTCAGGGGCGAACAATGAGCACTGGTTGCGGCCACGCTCCTTGGCCTGTTGCAGTGCGTGTTCGGCAGAGCTGATTACGTCAAAACGGCTTTCAATTTGTTCTGGAAACACAACTGCCCCGGCACTGCACTGAACTGATATCTTACGCCGGCCAATGGTAATCTCATCACTGATGATGGCTTTCAGAGCGGCCCAGTGAACATGCAGCAGTGCAGTGTAGTCAGCCTGCAGGTTGGTTAGCAAAATGGCAAAATCATCGCCGCCATTACGTGCTATAAAGACATCCGCTGAGTGATAGGCGGCAAACCGGTTACCCAGGATGTGGATCACCTGATCGCCAATTTCGTAGCCGTACTTTCGGTTTATCTCACCAAAATGGTCCAGATCAAGCAGCACTAGCATTGCATTCTGCTGATGCCTGGTGGCATTGAGGTAGGTAGCATTGAGCACTTCGAGTAAACGTGCGCGATTCGGTAAGTTCGACAGATAATCGTAGTAAGCCATGGAGCGTAATTTTTGTTCGAGTTGATCGCGCTGTAATTCTGATGCAGCCCGGGATGAGACTACCTGCAGGGCTTGTTGCAGGGCATTATCAATGCCGTCGGGCCGGGCAAAGAACATCATAATTAAGCCCGTCTTCTCCCGGTGGCTATCCTCAATGGGGATGCCGGTGTAGCTGGCAAAGGCTGGTGCCTCACTGGTTTCCCGACGTTTAAAGCTGGCGGCGGTGATGTGCTTCTCACTATGCAGGCCCCGGTGTAATACCTCCTGACTGGGTGTGCCCTCTGTCTGATAAGTGAAGTTTGCCACTGGTTGTCCGTGTTTTAGTACAGCCCTGGTTTCTATCTTCGTCTCACTGTCTGCACACTTATCACCAATAAAAATAAATTCCGCTGGCGAGAGTTGATAAAGGGTTGCAATCAGTTCGATGTAAAAATGATCGGCGTTTTCGCCTGCCGCACTGGTAGCGAGGCGTCTGAGAGCGAGTTCGAATTCCCCCTGGCGTTTACGCTGATGATCCAGCTCCCTGGCATTGCGCCGGTATGAAAGGCTAAGCATTAAGGCAAAAGCCAGAGAGATAAGTGTAAAAGGCAGACCACCGGTGTAAAAAAGCGGGATGGTACCGCTGTCTATCTGATAACTGACAAAGCTGGTGACTACCGACAACCCCAGGCAAACGGTCAGAGTCAGGGAAATATAGTTGTTTTGCTGCTTATAGAAACGCAAAGCAAACCATAACAACATCACGGCCATAAAAAGAAAACCAGCATGGAACAGAGAGAAAAACACACTGGGCTCACCAACCAGCAGCGTCATCGGTTCGCCGAATAAGTTATCAAATTTAACCAGTTGTGGGTTATTGCCATGCCGCAAAACCACATCAGAAAAGACGTTCAACAGGGTGAAAATGGCCGCCGTTGTGGCAAAAGCCAGTACCATGAGGTTGGTATAGCGAAATCTGCACCAGTGGCCAAAGGTATAGATAATAAAGGGCCAGCCGAGGATAACGGTATTGGTATGCAGTCGACTGAGAGTAATGGCTTCGGAAACCGTGGCGGCCTGGTGAAAGCGCCAGGATAAAAAATGGTAGCCAATCAGCAGTAAATTAACGATTGCCAGAGAATAGTAGTGATGTTTTTTGTGCTGAATACCGGACAGCAGGATGAACAGAAAACACACCAGGTTTAGTGTAATAACGGCTACAAAATAAGTTGTCATCGACTGCATCCCAAGTATTGGCACAGGGCCTGGATTTGTGACCAGTAGCAGTTCATAGATCACCTGTGCAGCTACTGCTGGTAACGCTTAAGGGTTAATACTTTAGTTTAACATGCGGTGGCCATTTTGCGTAAAAAGCGGCAGGCGCGGTAGACATCCTGCTGAGTTAATCGCTTTATCAGTTCCAGGCAATTGGCTAAATCGATTGGGCGTTATTTCGCCATTACGCGTATGAGGAATAAACTCACAATCAAAGGAAAGATAATGGCTAAAGCACCCAAGCTAACTACTACCGCAGGCGCACCGGTTTCGTCAAATTCCACGTCAAAAACGGCAGGCAGTCGCGGTCCGGTTTTACTGGAGGATTATCAACTCATTGAAAAGCTCGCCCATCAGAACCGCGAGCGTATTCCCGAGCGGGCAGTGCACGCAAAGGGATGGGGATTGCAAGGTACATTTACAGTCACGCACGACATTACTCAATACACCTGCGCCGATCTATTTTCAGAAATCGGTAAGAAAACCGAGGTACTGAGTCGCTGGTCGACGGTGGCTGGTGAGTCCGGTGCAGCAGATACCGAGCGCGACGTGCGTGGA
>JAYZXK010000382.1:0-4641 GCA_036141415.1 Pseudomonadota bacterium | reverse complement strand
CGGCCTGGTGGCGGCTATTCAACAGGGTCTTGGCATTACTGCCCTGGCCCGTTCGAGTATGCCGGCCAACCTGATTGAGCTAAAACATCGAAATCTGCCGGCACTTGGGGGAATCAATGTGTGCCTGTTTAGTCAGTCTACCCAGCACCCGGTAGTAAGCCGAACACTGGCAGACTTTATTACGCGTCGATTAAGAGAACGATAATTTCCATTTGAACTTGGGGGATCGCTACTTTGCACTATACTTTGCTTAAAGACACCGTTTCACAATAATATGTTAAGTACCCCCATAGACAGCAACCTGGTTGATGATGATTATTCGTTGTTAACCAGCGACATGACCGCAGATGAAGCCGCCCAGCTAGCACCTGTCTTTCAAACGCTCACCGATCACCTTAGTCTGGATGGCGCCGTGCTGCTGTGCCACTCACGGTCACTGTGGAACCAGCTTTATTTCACTACGGCACGGTCCCTTGATAGTGAATTTATTGAGTCTTTACTGCCCCAGTTTCGTGCGGAGAGTCGCTGGCAGTGTCCGGCTGGTATTCTGGATTTTGCGCTGCCGGGTCATGATGAACTGCTAGCCCTGACAAAATTCAGTGAGCCATTGAATATAGAACTCAGCCTGTGCGTCATGCTTAAAGCTGGCACCACTGCCGATGAAGCGCTGTTTAATCGTTTACAGCCTTATCTTCTGATGCTCACTACCCTGTGTGAGCATATTACACAGCAGCGCAATTTGCAGGCGAGGTTAATCAAGAAAAAACGCCTCGGATCGATTATAGAGGCTACCGGAGCTGGCACCTGGGAAATGGAAGTTCGCACTCAGCGCGTGCAACTCAATGCGCGCTGGGCCAATATGCTCGGCTACGAACTCAACGAGTTGTGCCCGTTGTCGTTAGACACCCTGTTTAATGCCATGCATCCAGAAGACCGCGATAAAGCCAGGGCATTACTGCACGATTGCCTGCAAGGCCGCACCGAATACTACGATTTCGAATGCCGAATGCGGCATAAAAATGGTGAGTGGCTATGGTTTCTCGAGCATGGCAAAGTCACCGAGGTCAATGCGACCGGTGAACCACTGCTGATGGCCGGTACCCATACCGAAATAAATGAAAAAAAACGTATCGAGATTGCGCTGGCTGAAAAAGCCAGCTTCCAGCAGTTAATGTTCGATCACCTGCCGGTGTATTTATTTGTCAAAGACACCGATTACCGCATTGTGATGGCCAATGATAAGTTCATCTCGCTTTATCCCCCCGAAAAACGGGATAATGTCATTGGTTTCACAACGGTTGAGGAATATAACAAAGATGAGGCTGCGCAGTTCTTGCGTATGGATATTCTGGCCTTTGCCTCTGGCAGCTCCGAAAACGAAGAGCAGATCCAGTTTCCCAATGGCGAAATACGTACATTATGGACTAAGAAGATCCGCTTTGAGGATGCCCGGGGACAATCATTTATTCTGGGTGTGGCCACCGATATTACTAACGTGAAGGCCAGTGAGCTGGCCATGCAACTGGCAAAAAACGAAGCGGAGCAGGCTAATCAGGCCAAAAGTGAGTTTTTGGCCACCATGAGTCATGAGATCCGCACCCCTATGAACGGCATTATGGGGATGTTAGAGCTCGCGGTACAGCAAGCCAGCGACGAGCAACAAAAGCGCCGCCTTGAACTTGCCCATAACAGCGCCAGTGCATTGCTCACCATCATTAACGATATTCTCGATTTCTCTAAGATTGAGGCGCAAAAAATGGAGCTGGAGTACGCGCCCATCGAAATAGATTTACTGGTACAACGAATCATCGAGGAACAGCTAACTCATTTGAACGATAAGCCTGTACAACTCCTGGTCGACTTGAGTGCGTTACCTTTTAGTTCGCTTACCGGTGATGAAGTGCGCCTGGGGCAGGTGTTAACCAATCTGTTGTCTAATGCGGTTAAATTTACCCCTGAGGGTGAAGTTAGCCTTAAGATCCGTGGTATTCGGCTGGACAGCGAGCATATTCTGCTCGAAATCACGGTGGAAGATACCGGAATAGGCATGACAGACGCTCAACAACAAGTCTTGTTTCAGCCATTTACCCAAGCCGATTCATCCACTACCCGGCGCTTTGGTGGTACTGGTCTCGGGCTCTCCATTGTGCAACGCCTGACTGATCTGATGAAAGGCAAAGTCACTGTAACCAGCAAGCTCAATGAAGGCAGTCAGTTTACCGCTACGGCAACGCTGACGTCGCCGGTCCGGCAGCAACAACTGCCGGAAGTGGGTGGCGTTATTGTGTTGAGTTCCCGGCACACCCAGGCGCGTTTGTTATGTAAACAACTGGCGGCCTGGAAGGTTCGCTTTGTGTTAATCGACTCGCTCGACGCGCTGACTGAGTTCAGCGAAAAGATGCCGCCTAACATGGACTGGCTGATTATTGATTCTGCACTGCAAACTAAATTTAGCACCTGGAAAAACAGCAAAGAACATCCTCACCGGGTTACATCATTACCCGTAAATCAGGCTGTCCTTGCCGATCGAAACACCAGCTGTCACGCTACGCCACCAAACGAGCAAAAACTACATACCCTGAATAAGCCGGTTTTACGCCATGAGCTTTTCTCTCTGTTACAGGGCTCAGCCAGAGACGTTTCAAACAACTCAGATGCATCCTTTGTCCCGACCCGCGAAACGGCTGTCCCCACTGGCCGCATTATGATAGCGGAGGATAACCCTATTAATCGGGAAGTCGCGTATTATATGTTGCAGGACTCAGGTTTCTCGGTAGTGTCAGCCGAAGATGGCAAACATGCAATCGATCTGCTCAAAACCACTAACGATATTGAACTAATTCTGATGGATTGCCGCATGCCGGTGATGGATGGCTTTGCTGCTACCCATGCCATCCGAACCGGCAAAGCAGGCGAGCATTACAAAAACATCCCTATCGTAGCGTGTACCGCCAATGCCTCTATGCAAGACAAACAAGAATGCTTACAAGCCGGTATGGACGCCTACATCACTAAACCGTTACGCAAGAAAATTCTGCTCGACACTATTTTAGCCATGCTCAAACCCGACTACACAATCTGACAATACTGGCTTTTTTCCGGTCTTCCTGTCAGCTCTCATTGAACGTTACACGCACTACTATGAGCTGGCAGTTTATTTTTTAATTACGGAGAAAGACCATGAGCAAAACATCCCTTACCCCACTTCAGCCTCACCAACTATTAAACGTTAGCGGCGCAGGTACAGTTACATTACCGGGCCTGACCCCCATTCCCATGCCGGCCCCAATGCCTGGCCCGGTGATCATCCCCGACGACAAGGAAGACGACACCATATTTGTTGGGCTTAAGGTAACCCCGATGGAGTAAGTCGCTTTACAAGAGGCCGGCGGCAACTGCCGCCAGTCACTTTATATTATGCTTGCAATGGCTCCAGTTTGCCCAGCGGATCGGCTAAGGATTCTGGTGGAGAGGTAAACCAGGCCGGGCCATCAGACGTCATGTATAAACAATCTTCCAGACGCACGCCAAACTCGCCGGGTAAATAAATACCGGGTTCATTAGAAAAACACATACCGGCTTGCAGCAGAGTACTTTCACCTTTAACAAAGTTAACACTTTCGTGCCCTTCCATGCCGATCCCATGACCGGTTCGGTGAGATAGCCCTGGCAACACATAATCCGGCCCGTAACCTAACGCGGTATAGTGTTGGCGCACCGCATCGTCCACACTGCCGGCAGGCTTACCGAGTTGCGCCGCTGCAAATGCGATCTCCTGTCCTTTACGTACGGTTTGCCACACCTGTTGTTGCTTTTTATCAGGCTCGCCAAATACAAACGTCCGGCTGATATCAGACTGATAACCATGCACCGCACAACCGCAATCCATGAGTACCACAGAGCCATTATCGATTACCTGTTGTTGGCGCGTACCGTGGGGGTAAGCACTGGCTTCGTTAAACAGTGCCAGGCTCCATGGCCGACTGCCTCCCAGCGCCACCATGGCCTGATTCATCATGCTCTTTACTTCGGCCTGCGACATGCCTTTGCGTAAGCGTTTATACACGTAGCCGTAAGCCGCCAGGGTGATTTCATTGGCTTTATGCATCAGCTTAAGCTCATGCGCCGACTTCATCATTCTGCAGCCGCGGGTAACCGGCTCGGCGCTTACCGCACGCAGCTGTGGGTTAGCACTCAGGATCCCGTCGGATACAAAAAAGCGCACGCTGTTTTCAAAACCAACGGTGCCCTTGTTAATACCGCGATCGACCATGATCTTTGTCACCAGTGCAAACGGGCTCTCGTGTTCCTGCCATACCCGCACATCATCGCCTACTTCCAGGGATTCGCGGATACTGGGCTCTTCAAAGAACGGGCACACTACGCCAATCTCACCTTCCCGAGGGAGCACTACCCCGGTAAGCCGTTCGCTGCGCCACCACTGAATACCGGTGAAATACACCATGGCCGCACCGGGCTCCAGAACAATGGCATTGATGTTTTGTTGTGCCATCAGTTGTTGCGCCTTAGCAATTCGGGCGCGTCTTTCACTGGCTGAAATAGGCGACAAATCGCCTGCCAGTGATGACAGAGAAGCCAGTTCTTGCTGCTGTTCCGCAGCGCCGGCCTTGCCGGCCAGCA
>JAYZXK010000381.1:0-19205 GCA_036141415.1 Pseudomonadota bacterium | reverse complement strand
TTTACCGAGCTGAATATTCCGGTTATTAGTGATGTATTCCTGGCTCAGTTTATCGATCTGGAATTATCAGCGCGTTATACCGACGTGAAATCGTCGGGCGACGACACCACGTTCAAAATTGGTGTTAACTGGCAGATTGATGATCAGTTCCGTGTTCGTGCATCGCGTGGTACATCGTTCCGTTCACCGGCATTGTTTGAGCTGTACCTGGCCGATCAAACCGGCTTCCTGGGGCAGCGTTCAGTGGATCCTTGTGTTAACTGGGGTAACAACCTGACTGACGGTAGTATCTCGCAAGCGCTTGCCGACAACTGTGCGGCAGATGGCATTCCGGCCGACTTTACCGGTGGTGCTATCTCGGCAACCACAGTTACCGGCGGTGGCTTCGGTGTACTTGAGCCTGAAACGTCCGTGGCTAAAACCTTAGGCCTGGTGTGGACGCCTGAGTTTGCTGACTTAAGCGTGTCGATTGACTACTTTGACTTCCTGATTGAAGGCGAGGTAACTCAAATCGGTGCGGCCAATATCGTTAGCCGCTGTTATAACTCTGACTTCTTCCCAACCGATCCTATCTGTGGTCAGTTCGACCGTGATCCGGTAGATAATCGCATCACCGAAATCCGCGATAGCTTTATCAACGTGGCAGAGCAAAGCAACCGTGGTTACGACATCGCATTAAACTACAATGTGGATGTGGGTTACGGTGAAGTCACTTTCGATATGCAGCACACCTTCCAGAAAGAAGCCAGACAAGGCTTGTTTGAAGATACTGTTATCGACACCAACGGTGAGTTTGGCGATCCTAAACACGTAGCTAACTATAACCTGCGCTTCGACCGTAACAACTGGTCGGTAAACTGGCGGGTTAACTACATTGGCGCGGTGTCGAATGTCGACAGCTACTTCCAGCGCACAGGCGATTACACTGCCACCGTTCGTGGTGATGAAGTCGACGTAGTACTGGCTTCAGACAGTGTTATGTATCACGCTTTCTCATTCACGTATGACTTTGCAGAAGACGGCCTGAAGACCACTGTGGGTGTATCCAATGCATTCAATAAGAAGCCACCTCGTGTGACTACGTTGAATCTGGGTGAGCTGAACACCGAAGGTAATTCTGCGTTCTACAGTCAGTATGACTGGTATGGACGTCGAATCTTCCTCAACGCTACATATCAGTTCTAAGCATTACTTAACGCAGAAAGCCGGCTGAAAGTGTTAGCCGGCTTTCTTTTATGTTATGTATAACCGCATGGTTCGCTACAAAAGATAATAATGAATCCTCGAATTTACGCGAAAAGCGATAACCTCAACGACTTAAATGCCGATTTCGAACAAACGCCACTGCAACAAGGGGTGTTTTTAAATTCGGTGCCTAAATGTGGCACTCATCTGCTACGCAATATATTCCGGATGTTTGTGCCGGTTGAACAGCAATACCACAACGACTTTATTCAATTTCCCACGTTGCCCAAAAACATGGCGGCGTTTGATCCTGCCAGCCCTAAATTAAGCTGGGGGCACCTGCTATTTTCCGATCAGTCTGCATTGGCGCTCAGCACGGTTAAACAGGTACTGATTGTCCGCGACCCCTACGACTGGGTACTGGCCCGCGCCAGGTTCTTTTTGTCAGATACCTTTCAGGCACAACTGGACCACCTTAAATCCGGCAAGCTGACGATTGAGGAAATACTCAATATGATGATTTTTGGCATTCATCAGCGGGTGCCGGACTTAAAAGATATTTTTACCCACAACGGCGTAGCGTGGTTGGGTACCGGCGTAAAACTGGTGCGCTACGAAGAATTAATCAGCCACCTCAACGATCTGAACAGCAAGCGGGCACAAGCCTACTTTACTGATTTACTGTCGGTGCTGGGAATTAACGAGTTGCCCGATGACTGGCAACAGCGTGTAGCAACCGGCTCCGACCGCAAGCAAAGTGGTACTGCAAGAGAGAACCTCAAAGAGGTCAGTTACGAGATACCGGCTACCCTGCCGCCAGCTCAGCGTCAGCTGGTCGACTTTGCTGCACCTGGTTTACGACAGATCCTGGGGTACAACTAAGCAATGACTAAAAGACTGGCAATCATCGGTGGCGGTTCTGCTGGCTGGATGGCGGCAGCTTACCTGCACAGTGTCTTAAATGCCCGGGGCCAGCAACGCAATGTCAGCATCGAGCTGGTTGAGTCGCCGGATATTCCGCGTATTTCAGTGGGCGAGGCGACGGTGCCTTCCATTCGTCATTTACTGAGTGTGATCGGGATTGACGAAATTGAGTTTATGCGTGCTACCGATGCGTCCTTCAAGCAATCCATTAAGTACGTAAACTGGGTGCATAATAACAACACCTTTTACCATCATCCCTTTACCCGTATGCGGGTACAACCTATAGATTTTGCGGGTATAAACTGGCTCAAAAGCGATCGTTCCATTCCGTTTATGGACACCTGCTCAACCCAGCCACTAATTTGTGAGTGGGGGTTATCGCCCAAAGTCACTAAGCCCGGCTCTAATACACCACTGAGCTATGCGTACCATATGAATGCGCAGAAATTTGCCGATTATCTGCGCGATATATCGGTAGCCAGAGGCGTTACGCATACACGCGCCAATATCGGTGAGGTAAAAACCGCCGCTAATGGTTATATTCAGAGTGTGGAGTTGGATAATGGTCAGTCAGTACAGGCGGATTTATATATCGACTGTACCGGCTTTAAAGCCTTGCTGATGGAAAAAGCCCTGAATGAGCCTTTCGAGTCGCTGGCGCAATACTTACTGTGCGACAGGGCGGTGACTATGCATGTGCCCTATGGCTCGCATTATCCGGGGATGGTAAGGCCATATACCACAGCTACTGCGATGTCTAACGGTTGGATTTGGGATATTCCCATGGCTAATCAGCGCTCCGTAGGTTATGTGCATGCCAGTCAGTTTATTTCTAAAGAAGCGGCCGAGCGTGAGTTAAGGGCTTATCAGGGGCCGGATACCGAAAACCTGTCGCCTCGTTTTGTGGATTTTAAGGTTGGCCATCGCAAACGGCACTGGGTGAATAATTGTATCGCCATTGGCCTGAGTGGCGGCTTCATTGAACCGTTGGAGTCTACCGGTCTGTTTCTGGCAGATACCGGGGCGGTACTGCTGGCTGAGCACTTCCCTCATTGCGCTGAAGACATGGCGGTATTAGCAGACCGCTACAATCGCCTAATGAGTAATCGCTACTACGAAATCCTCGATTTCATTAATATGCACTACTGCTTAACCCAGCGAACCGATACAGCATTCTGGCAGGCTGTGCAGCAGCCCGAACATATTAATCCGCGCTTACAGGCCAAACTGACATACTGGAAACAGAAGCCGCCTTCGCCTTCTGATTTTGAAGATCAAATGTTGCCGGGAATGGAAAATGCAGCCAGTTTTAACAGCCGCGTAATAACCGATACAGCGAGCTTGTGGAATCACGAAAGCTACGAATGCATTTTGTATGGTATGCACTTTGCTGCCGACCATTACCGACAAAAATTTGGTAATACGGGTAAGCCGGTCAGTATGAATCAGGAGATCCTGTTGCGCTTAAAAGCGGCTCGCCAGGGTTTACCCCCGCATGCCATCTGGTTAGAAAAAATGACGGGTAAGGCTACATATCCTACAGCTTATAAACCCCACGGCTGGGTGGCTTAAACAGTCGCCAAATTCCTATCTCAAAACAGTTTATAATATAGAACAAAAATTAATAAGAATGTAAATCAATTTGTTAGTTTATGGTTTTACCAATTGTTCACAATAAACTCGCGTGCTGTTTTTGCCTTTAACCAAATTGCTACAACTCCGGCCACATCTACCACTTAGGTCTTATATATACTTTTGGATAACCCTGTAAAGTGTCAGTTTTTGCGGCTGCTCTGCAGCATTTAAACGCACCTTTTTCACACTCAGGTGCGTTCTTTTCCTTTTTTGCTTAATCTGGCGCTACTTTGGCCATTGTACCTCAGAATTCTCATGTCCCACACTTGCTCAACCACGCGCTAAGCTGGCACGAGCGGATTGAACAAACCTGCTCTGCGCGTCAGGCTTAAAATAGCCCCAGTTGCTGGCTGGCCAGCGACTCAAAATCACCGCCAATGGCTGGCAGGATACTGTCGGCGATTGGCCGGATTTGCTTTTCTATATAGTGGTCGTAATCCAGCGGCTGACTGCAATACTCAACCACCTGCGGGCCCGTGGTGGTCATTACGTAACGAATCTTAGTGCGCTTCTGATAGCGTAAAGGTTTGCCTGTACGGGCATTTTCTTCATCGGCATGACGCGCGGCTTTAACATGAGGCGGTGCTGTTTTGGTGTATTCCTTTAAGGGTTTGCGTAATTGTTTGGTATACACCAAACCATCGTCAAATTCGCCCTGCTTAATACCATTGATGATCGTCATTACATAATCATCAACCGGCTGGTCGTTAAAGATCCGGGTGTAGAGCTCGAGCTGAAAATCCTTGGCCAGTTGGGTCCAGTCTGAGCGCACATTTTCCAGCCCCTTAAACACCAGTTCAGTGTTACCCTCACGGCGAATCAAACCTGCATAGCGCTTTTTGCTGCCTGCTTCAGAGCCGCGAATCGTGGGCATAAAAAAGCGCTCGTAATGGGTTTCGAATTCAATTTCCAGTTCGCAGGGCAAATCAAACTCCTCGCCAATGCGATGCTGCCAGCGCTGGTTAATGTCCCGTTCTAATCGCTTGCCAATTTCCCATGCCTGCTCTGCGGTTACGTCATCAGAAATATGTACAAAGGTAGAGTCGGTATCGCCGTAGATCACGTCATAGCCCGACGCTTTAATCCACTCGGCGGTCAGCTGCATAATTTCATGGCCACGCATGGTAATGGAGCTGGCCAGTCGGGGATCGTAAAACGGGCAACCACCACTGCCGAGCACCCCGTAAAAGGAATTCATCAGAATTTTAATGGCCTGGGAGCGGGGTTTATCCTGCTGGCGCTTGGCTTCGTCGCGTTGCTGCCAGAGGTTGGTGATTATATCCGGTAAAAAGTGCTGGCTACGGTGAAAGCTGGCACCTTTAAAGCCCGGAATGGCGGTTTCGGGGGATTTGAGCCCCTCCACTAACCCTAAAGGGTCGATTTTGAAGGTCCGTATAATTGAGGGATACAGACTTTTAAAGTCCAGTACCAGCACATTCTTATAGAGTCCGGGCTTAGAGCTCATCACATAACCGCCAGGACTGGCCAGGCCACCATCTGCCGGACGATTCGGCGATATGTAGCCTGCTCGGTGTAACTTGGGCAGGTATAAATTGATAAATGAGGCTACTGAGCCTCCGGGGCGGCCCAGGCGCAGGCCGGTAAGTTCACTGCGCAAAATAAGAAAATCAATCAGCCGTACCTGTTCAGCAATGTCATTAACCAGCACGCAGTCTTCAAAGTTATATTTTGCCAGTGCTAATTTGTCGTGGTTGAAGAGCTTTTTTATGGCGCCGAGCTTGTCGGGATCATCGATGAGTTTACGTTTACCGAGTAATTCGCTGGCAACGTTATCCAGGGCAAAAGAATCAAACTGAAAGGTCATGGTTTTCAGTCCTTCAATGCCATCAATTATGGCCCGCCCGGGGACATCCACCAAAGCCCGGTTATCATCGAATACTTTAATATCCACATTGCTGTGTTGCCGGCCGAGTGTAAGTTTAAGGCCACAACGGGTCGCCGCATCATGTAATACCGGCAGGTCGAATTGTTTAATGTTCCAGCCAATCAATAAGTCCGGGTCGTGGTGCTGGATAAGCTTGATAAAACGCGTTAAGAGCGCCGTTTCGTCTGCGCACCAGATAATTTCGAAAGGCATCTCAGCGTCTTCAGGTTCACCGATCATCAGCACAACATTTAGCGCAGGGGAGGCGATGCCTATGGAATACAATTGGCCACGCTCGTCGCATTCAATATCAAAGGAAAAGGCGCTCAGATCACAGCGATACTCCGACGGTTTTAGGCGCGCTTGGGTCACCGTATTGTCGTGCTGCTGAGCAACGCCCTGATAGTGCACACCGCTGGTAATGAACCGCTCCATAAAAAAGCGATCCGGGGTTTTGATATCCGCCTCGAAGAGCGTCACGCCTTGTTCTTCACAGTGGCGTCTGAGAATATGTAACTGACGCTCCTGAGGGCATTTTATAACGCTTACCGGCTCATGCCCGAAGGTTTTAAGCGGCAGATTTTTAAGGCTGGCTTTTAGCTGTTGGGCCTGATTAATTGCAGCAACCTTTTCGGCCGCATTTTGGGTAACAAAACAGGTTGCCGGTTGCACCGGCGTAATCAGCTTAACCGGCCCCTGTTCGGTGGCAAGCCAGATTTCGAGAGTTTGTTGAGCGCCCTTTGGCAAGACTCTGGCGGTTAGTACCATGCCCCGACCGGTTAGCGTGGTCGTCATTTTATAGTACAGCCCGGTAAATCTAACGCACAGTGGCAGAAGTCATTAAATGGCAATGGTATAGTAAACGCAGATTTGATTAATGTTGTAGTCCTAATGATAACGCCAAGTACCCATCCGATACCAGCCTCGGGCAGCTTTAGCGAGGTCGCCGCCGGCGTATACTGGCTTCGTATGCCGCTGCCTTTTGCCCTCGACCACATCAATCTGTACATACTGGCAGCCGATGAAGGCCTTTATGTGGTGGATACCGGGGTACAAAGTGAGCAAAGTAAAGCTATCTGGCAGCGGGTGCTGAGCGCACTGGATAAGCCGGTAGCAGGCGTAATAGCTACCCATATGCATCCCGACCATTGCGGATTAGTGGGCTGGCTGTGTCAGACGTATAAAGTGCCGCTGTATATGAGCGCACTGGAATATTACGGAGCGATAGCTTATGTCTCTCCTAATCCTGGTGCAGATACCTCGGAGGCAATGGATTATTTTGTCCGGGCAGGCTTAAGTCAGGCCGAGGCACAAAGTTATGTCAGCGATCATAGTAAATACGTTGACTCTGTGGCGCCTATTCCTTTGGCGTACCGGCGTTTACAGGCGGGTAATTGTTTGCGTATCGGTAACCGGCAATGGCAGATCCTGACTTATGGTGGTCACTCGCCAGAGCACGTTTGCCTGTTCGATGCTGAGGCCAATCTGTTAATTGGCGGCGACCAGATCTTGCCCTACATTTCGCCTAATATTGGTGTTTACAGTCGCGAACCCGAGGCCCAGCCGTTAACCGAATATCTCGGGAGTTTGGAGCAGCTCAAACAGTTACCGGCAGATACGCTGGTGCTGCCTGCTCATAACCAACCTTATACTGGCTTGCACACTCGTTGCGATGAATTGGCAGAGCATCACCAGGCATTGCTCGACAGGTTGCTGGCGCACTGTACAACGCCGCGGTCACTGCTGGCGTGCCTGCCGGTACTCTATAAACGAAAGTTAAGCGGGCAGATGTTATTTTTTGCCCTGGCAGAAGGCCTGGCTCACCTCAACCATCTGTTAAAAACAGGGCTGGTAACCCGCCAGTGCGATGAGCAAGGCGTTTATCGTTACCAGACCTGTAAAAACTGTTAGCCATCTGTTGCTGCGAGCAAGCGAATTTTGCTGAGCAGCTGTTCATCATTAAATGATTTGGCCTGTTGCCAGTTAATATTGGCCCAGTGCAGAGCCTGCTGCGGTTCGGCTGCAAGGTGCAGGTAATAAAGCGCCACTTCCGCGGCATGGGTGGTATCACCACGTTGCTCGCGAATGAATACCCGCTGAGCCATAGCCGTTGTCCATTGTTGCCCTTCGCCGGCTTGCTGTTCGGCAAGCGCCAGATAAAGTAACGCGCTGTCGTTGGGGGCCGGATTATTGGCTATTTTAGGTGCCAGCCGGGCCAGTATGTCATTGCCTTGTTGCAGGGCCAGTTTAGCTTTCGACCAGGCAACCCAGCTACTGATTGGCCATTCGCTGTCGGGCTGCTGCTCAATATGGTCAATCGCGGTAGCAGGCTTATTGGCAAACAGTGCCAGATCAGCCAGCACCTCGTTAACCCACAACGCTATCTCTGTTGATGCCGCCGGAAACTTCTCGCTGATGTTGTGTAACTGCGAATAATACTGAGTCGATGGCGATAGCTGCATATTGGCTTCCAGTAAACAGGTTGCCATCACCAGTTCTGCTGTTTTGCCCATGAGTTGTAAGCAGGTCTGTCTTGCGAGTGCCGGCTGCCCCTGATTAAGCTGAACATTTGCCTGTAATAATAATGCCGATGGTTGGTCTGGACGCTCTGCCAGCAGCGTATCAAGCTCTGCCAGCGCATCAGAAAATTTGTGTTGATGTTGCAGTAACCGGGCATAAACCAGGCGCTCCTGGTGGGTAATTCGGTCTGCTTCTGCCAGTGTTTCAAGCATTGCCATTAGCGGCGCTAATTCCTGCTCATTAAAGTCGGGGCGAGTGCTTTGGTTTACCAGCTCACTCATTTGTTCGGCGGTCATGGTTACCGGTTTTACCGGTTTGTGGCTATGATAAGTGTGGGCTACTGCTTGTTTTACACCAATCACAGCCAGCGCTATAAACGTGACTACCGAGGCGGCTAGTACTCCGGTGAGTGTCAGGCTGATGGGGAAAATACGTTTCATATCACTGCTCCTTGAAGGTCGCCGTCCCTGGCTTGCGGTTTAATTGTTGAGTAAATCGTCAAACTCTGCAGGATTGGTTGTATCCTGAATATAGAGTCGTCCATTTACCGCCAGTGGCGTATCATCGGCGTTCTGGTTAAATGCCGATCGCACTGCTGTAGACACCGGCACCTCAAGTGCTTCAATGGTAATGGTCACGTTACCGGTTACCGCGAAAGCGGTGCCGTCGGACACCGTAAACGAAAAGCTATCGGTGCCAGTGACTTCTGCATTGGGGGTGTAAGTAAACTCCCCGCTACCTGTTACGGTTACACTGCCCAAGGCGGGTTCGCCGGACAGTGCGTAAGTCAGGCCATCACCATCGGCATCAGTGGCAGTCAGCATGTCAGTAACCGGTGTTTCGGTCTGGGTAGTAATGTCCAGATCGTTGGCCACCGGTGCCCGGTTAATATCGTCGTAACTGTCTTTATCATCGCTGTCAAAGCAGCCAGTCAGCGCGATACTCAGGGCGCATATTGGTATGAACTTATTCATTACAGCCTCCTTTTATTCTGAGCCAGGCAGCGGGGTTGCCAGATACGGAAAGCTGGTGTCCATCATACTGGCATCCAGCGGTGCGCCATCAGTAAAGGGGACATTACCTACACTGGCATCGCTGCTGTCACATAAGCCCAGATCGGTTTCTTCACCGTTTACCGGGATGGGGTAACACAGGCGTCCCATGACTACGCGCAGAGCGATATCAACAACGTCATCGCCAGGACGACGGCCGTTAGGAAAGCCCGCCAGATCGTCGCCTGCCACCCCGGCCCAGGATTGCTCAGCAGCCGGCGTTGCCGGTATGGCTGTATTCAGGCGCAGCATTTCAGATGGGGTGACCGTGGCAAGTTGATTAACGCCCGGGAAACCGGTTAAAAACGCCGTGATTAAATCGGTACGCGGAAAGTTAGTGGGTGCCAGCGTTTCTATGTCGGTGCCCAGAGTGGAGTTCACCGCATCACGAAACAGGATGTTCAGCAGCTCCGGCAGAGCAGGGTGGGTGACATAGTCGGCAAACTGGCCATCGTCGGCAGGGTGCGACGAAGAAAACTTATCTTTATCACCAATACCAATAACCAGCTCGTTAACCAGTGGGTTACCCAAACGTGACACCTGAGTCATCGCGCCGCCCTGCACCTCGGGTTTACTGAAGGTGGCGTTAGGATTGAGTATTCTGGCCTGCGGCAGGCTGGCGGTGGTCCACGCACCGATAGTGCCGTTACCGTCGCCGGTTACGCAGCTGGCCGGTACTTCAAGGGCAATACTGGTAACGTTTTTATCGGCCAGATCATCATTGCTGTCTGACTGAGTAATGCCGCCGGGGAAACCGTTACCATCGCCTGCGCCGGGCATACTGTCACCCTCAACCGGTACGTAGTTAACCAAATCGAAGGTTTTACCCAGGTTCACTACAAACGGATCCTTGCGCTGGCCCACAAATACTCTGGCTGGCATTTCGCAGCCAGGCAGCATCACATCATAAACATACTGGTCGGCATAGCGCTGGTATTCAGCGGTGCTGGAGAATGTTTTGTTGCCGATGTAATCGAGCGGCTTGGCAAAATACATAGCATCCATTGGCATTATTTCGGTGCGGGCGCCGGTGCGCATGTCACCTTCTACCATCATTAGCGAGTACTGCTCAGAAAAGTTAACCGCACTCATATCTTCGGCGCTTACCGGGCCAATATTTTTGAGCGGTACTTTTACACTGCGCTGATTACCATCAGGGCCGACGGTCAGTGCAACACCCTGATTATCTGCTGCCAGCATGGGCGTAAATTTTAAGGCAAAGCTGATGTCTTCCATGGCGTCGCCATCGTTATCAATGTGAATGGCGTACTCGGCTGCCGGATCCATGGCAAAGTAATTTGGACCGCCGTAGGCGTCCTGTAATGGAATGTAATTCGCAATAAGTGTTACATAACCCTCACGGCCGCTTTCGTAGCTGTTAAAGGCATAAAAATCGGTACTGTCCAGAGCCGGTGCGCGCGCGATACCCGGCGCTTCACGGTGACTGGATGCCTGCACAGCCGTTGCTGCCAGTGCGCTGCCGATCATGACGGAGAGTAGTAGTTTTTGCATGGTGTTACCCCTTTTTGTTGGTGTATTAAGCCAAACGACTAACTCAGAGCAGTGGATGCAAAATAATTTAAAAAAATAAATAAAAGTTGTTTTTTATTTTATTGAGGCGGTTTTTGGAGCAAAAAAATACAAAAAATAGCCCCCGGGCGGGGGCCATTTCAAAGGCAGGTTAAACTGCGCTGATGGGGGCGATATAAAGGACCTCGGTAGGCGCACCGGATGGTGAGCCGCCATTCGGCTCAAGGCTAACCGCCAGAGCTGCAATGTCAGCTAAGTCAAACCAGTCCGGACGGCTGATAGCCAGTTGCCCGCCTTCCGGTAACAGTCCCAGCGAAATTGGTGCACTGCCGTCGGCGGGGACCATCCAAAGCTCAAAGTCTTTATCTGTTCTGGCAGTGAGATTAGCGGTACTTCTGACCGCCAGGGTAGAGGTGCTTATCTCAATCAGCCACAACGGTTTTGCTTCAGCATCGCTGACAACGGCTATGTCGGTGACCGGAGCCTTAACTGGCGGTGTAGTCGGCATCAGCACTACCGCCACAATGATCGCTGCTGCCGTAGCCAGTCCGGCGATAGCCTGCCATACCACAGGTCGTGAGGATTTGGCCGCTGGCATTGCCACCACATTACTGTCTGCTGAGTTATTAGCGAGTCCCAGCTGGCGTTCAATGGCCTGCCAGATTGATGCGGGTGGCTCAACCGGCTGCACGTTCTGGCCCAGTCCATTGAGGTACTGCTCCCACATCCAGGTGGTTTCGGTTATCAGTTGGCTTTCCATCATCAGTTGTTGATAGCGCCGGCGTGCACCGCCGCGCAAAGTACCTAATACGTATTCTGCGGCCAGCGCATTGCGTAACGTTTCGTTTTTATAATTCATACTGACAGACACCTTTGCAAACTTTGCAGGCCCCGGCGGATCCAGCTTTTTATGGTACCTAATGGCGAAGATAAGTGATCGACCACTTCCTGGTGAGACAGGCCGTTAAAATAAGCCAGATGAATGGCCTGGCGCTGCTGATTATCCAGTTCATCCATACATTCGTTTAATTTCGGGTGGGCTAATTCACTGGCAGCAATATTACTGTTTTCATCAGGGTGGTGATCATCGTCATCCAGCGGTGTTTCTTTTCTTACCTTGTGATGGCGCATTAGATCCAGCGCCCTATAGCGGGCAATACTGATGATCCAGGTTAAGACCGTGCCTTTTCCCCGTTGATAACTGCCGGCGTTATGCCACACTTTAATGTAGGCATCCTGCGTAGCCTCTTCTGCCAGGGCGGTGTTTTGTAGCATCTTGAGCACTACCGCATACACCTGACCGCTGGTGATTTGGTAAAGCCTGGCAAAGTCCTGTTTTTTTCCCTGAGCTGTGCCACACAACAAAGGTAGTAGTGTTTCCTGTTCCATTGTTTCCCCAATTTTTTTGTGAGCCTGTCTGACTTATAACGATTCAGCGTTTGAATCGGATGCAGATTTGTCTTCTTCTTTTGCTTTTAATACGGGTAAACGCACTTCAATTACAGTACCTTTCCCTTCTCGACTGTTGATGACCAGCTTGCCCTGATGTTTTTCGATGGCAGCGTAGGCTACTGACAGGCCGAGACCCTGACCTTTACCCTCTGGTCGGGTAGTATAAAAAGGTTCAAAAACACGTTTTAAATTAGCCTGGCTGATACCGCAGCCGGTATCGACTATTTTTATCACAATACCGCTCGTAGTTTGTTTAATATCGAGCATCACTAAACCGCTATCATCAATCGACTGAGCGGCGTTTATCATCAGATTAGTGAGGGCCTGTTTTAAGCTGGATGACTCACAATACCATTTTAGCTCGGCAGGCTCACAGGTTACCTTGAAGCGCGGCCGTTTAAACTGGGTGCTGATAAGTTGTACCAGTTGATTTGCCGTATCATGTAAGTTCAGGTAACCCCAGGTGTGCTGCGGCTCTTCGGCAAAAGAGCGTAACGTAGAAACAATTTCGCTGACCCGCTTAAGGCCATTTTTCGACTCCTGAATCAATGGGCCCATATCTTCTTCAATAAGCTCTACATGGGTGGCATCAAATAGCTCTTGCAATGCCTCAACATGCTCAGGAGCATAGCTGGCAAAGAGCTTTTTGGTGGCCTGACAGGTTTCCAGTAAATTTTGTGCGTATTGTTCCAGCGTATTTAAATTGGCCGTAACAAAGCCCATGGGGTTATTGATCTCGTGCGCAATACCAGCGGCCAACTGACCTGTTGAGGCCATTTTTTCGGCCTGAATAAGCTGTGACTGGGCTCTGTCGAGTTTGCGTATAAGTTTGCGTTGGGCTTCGTGTTCTGTTTTTAATTCCTCGGCGAGCTGGGCCTGGGCTTTAAAATAACTGGCCTGAGCGGTGACATCCTGGATCAGAATGCAGGCGTACTGGTGGCCGGTTTCAGCATCTTTATGAGGTACAATTTCCATATTTTGTACCATTTGGGTTTCTTCTCCGGTAATTGGCCGGCTGCTTTTGAAAGGAAAAATATGCGGGCGTTGTTCCCAGTAACTGAAGCTGGGATGCCTGAGCACAAAAACTGATTTGATGCGCCGCTTGAGAAACTTGATTTGTTCGGGAAAAACATCAGCTAAAGGCTTACCTAAGGCATCACCCCGTAATTCAACGGGCATGCGATCGAGAAAAAAAGCATTCAGGTAAACAATTTCATAGGCTTCATTCACCAGACAAATTCCAACTGGCAGTTTATCCAGCAATGGGTTAGTCATAACGGGCTAGCCCAATAACTCGTCGATGGTCGATTTAAGTCGCGTCAATGAAGCATCGTCAAGACAAAACACCACTCGCATAGTGAACGATGAAATTTGGATGTCGAACTTTACTTCCATCACCAGGCTGTGTTGCCAGTCATATTGTGAAAAGTCACTTTTTTGCGGCGCAAATAACGTTGGCATCTGCAGGTTGGTGGCCAGCTCGAGCTGTTCAGACAATCCGGCCAAACAAGCGCCGGCAAGAATGTTAGACAATTCCAGAATCGTTTCGTTGATGTCGTTTTCGGACAGTGGCTGCTCGTATTCGAGTAGCTCGGCCACTTCTGCCAGTCCATGCCGGGTGAGGATCGACATCACCTCGCCATGAATGTCACCCATAAAGGACTGGCGGGTGTAATAGGCTTGTTGATGATGACTGACTAGCTCATACAATCCGTCCGGGGTAACAGCAGTGATTTTAGGAATGGAGATGCCGATTTTGGTTTCGATTAAATGGGCCAGGCTGTTGGCAGCCTGGCCCATGGAAATGTTCATGAGTTCCTGTAGGGCATCCTGCTGGTCCTCAGACAGGGCAATTGCATGGGTCATAGATAACCTAACTCAAATAAGGCCATTGCCAGCTCTTCTTTGTCCAGTGGTTTGCGTAAAAACCGTTTGGCGCCCAGCGACATTACTATGCGCTGTTTCTCCGGCTGGAAATCGGCACTGATAACAATGACATCTGGTGATGAAGACTGTTCAGAAAGGTATTCAAGCACGCCTACACCATCGATTTCAGGCATGGTTAAGTCAAGCAAAACCAGTTGCACAGCGTTACCGGATAAGGTTTCGATAGCCTCTTTCCCATTGGTGGCTTCTATGACTGCTGGTTCAAGCTCCGGTGGCATCGCTCTGATTACGCTGCGTCTGGATAGCTTGGAATCATCTGCCACCAACACTGTTAAACTCATAAAGGACTCCGACTTCCGGTTTCATATAAGTATTTGCCATTTTTACAATCCTGCAAGTTGGAAGTTGTCATTTTTGCAACACGCTAATGACTACTTGAAGATATAAAATGGCGACAATTGTGACTGTTGGTTAGTTTATGGGGCGTCGCAGGGTTATGTTTATCTATTCTTATAACTGAGTATTCAGGGTGATATGTAATGGCTAAACTAGGCGGGCAAGTGAGCGTGCAATCCGGCCCACCAGAGGGGGCCGGAGCGGGGAGGTTAGCGTTTCTGGCGAATAAACTCAGCGAGTTTACTGCCGCTAATCAGTTTAAAGTTTTGCGGGGCGCTGGGCATTACGTTGCGGCCATCCTGAACTACCATAAGTCCTTCAGGAAACTGCGGGCCAAGCGCCGTTGAGGTAACCTCAAGGCCATCGGTTTCTGACACACCATCTATTTGTTTCGTACCGTTGATGCCGACCCGGAACGTACCCAGCAAACGGTTGCCATCATCAAGCGCATACACTGCAAACCGACTGTTGCCCTGACTGGATGCCACCAGATAGCGTTGATCATCAAGGGTGTAAATGCCCATACCTTCAATATCGGCTTCAACGTCCTCTCCCACAGCGGCAATTATCCGCGGCGCGCTGAGTGGCTGTGATAGCGACTTTTGCCAAATGCCTGCGGCTTCCTCACCCATGTAGAGCATTTGATTGGCATCATCAATCACACATCCCTCAGGCTGGCTGGGCAGGCTAAACTCACTGATCAGTTCTGCCGCAGGGCCGTTTGCGGTAAAAGTAAAGGCATATTGCTGATAGCGACCGTCGGTATCGTTAATAAACGTATGCAACTGACCATTGATTACTCCACTACATAAGCCGTAAACATCCGCCAGACTTGTTGGTAACTCGGCTTGATGAGTAACACTACCCGCAGCAGAAATAGAAAATACCGATAACGTTTGTGATGAACGGTTGCTGGCAACGGCGATATCCTGCTTACCGGTTGGCGTATCGATCTGATAACGCACATCCACATTATTGACCCGCCCGACAGGCAAAGATTGCAGCTGCTCACCATTTAGAGAATAGACATTGAGACCGTATTTTTTATCGGTGCCCAACACCAGGCTGGCGGCAGGATTGGCTCGGTTTACCCAGATAGCCGGATCGTCAGCGGCATCCCCATAGCGGTTGACCGGAGTAGTTTGCACGTCGGCGCTTAAGGTATATACCTTATTGGTAGTGCTGGTGGCGGGGACTGTATTGTTAAGCGTACCGGCGAGTAATTCGCCGCTGGCTTCATCAAAAGCGCCAAGGTAAAGGGTATCGCCGGCCACGGCGGCACTGATTGATTTGAGTTCACGGTCTGCTGCCAAAGGCCATTGACGGTTACGCTGACCACGCTCATAAATTAGCGGTTGGTCGGTAGCTACCACAAAATAGCGGCCATCGGTTAGAGCGGCTACCGATTCCAGCTCCGGGCCGGTAGAAAAGTAATCAAGGCGGCGGGCATTTTCGCCTTCAACGTTGCCACTGTAGTGCCAGATACCGGTGCCTTCTTCGGCAATTAACAGCGTGTTGCTTTCATCTGTTACTGCGCAGGATGACAGATCCGGCCCTACCATCATTTGCCGGATTGGCGTGAGCTGCCATGTCTGCCCGGTGTTCAGCAGATAGTGCGACATCAATCCACGGGCATCGGAGCTAAAGAGGTGCAGCGTATCGTCCTGACGGCTCAGACACAGGGTTTCACGGTCGGCAATGTCTGAGGGCACCGATGCCTTTAAGTAAAACTCTCCGGTTGCAATATCGAGCGTCACCAGATGCAGTTCTGAAGTATTCTGATCAATGGCAGCAATGGCAATGAGGTTGTCTGAGCCGGGCAACAAACGCCAGTCTGCCTGAGCAATGTGGTCGGTAAACTGACTGATCTGCTGACCTTGTGGCGACACCCAGATAAGCCCTTCAGCTTCACTGGTGACCAGGTAGCCTTTGAGTGTGTTGATGACCACTGGTTTGAGGCTCTCACCGGCCACGGGGAGCGCGCGCAGAGTTAAAGCTGACTCAGGTTCAGCTGGCTGAGTGCTACCTGGATCACTGGCGGTACAGGCACCCATGGTGAGGCTGGCAATCAGCCCCAGAGTTAATTTAAGGGTTTTCATTGGGCTGACTCCCTGTTTTTGTCCAGTGCATACTGGTAGATGACTTCGCCCTTATCATTAATGAATTCAAGGGTGAACTGTTGCTGATTAACCCGCACTACGGCAAAGCCGGCGGACGATTTGGCAAACGCGGTAAACTCGCGCTGGCCTACCGGGCGGATCTCAGAGCCGCCGCCGGAAACAAAGTGCTCTACACTGCTGCCGGCAGGTTTGTTATGTTGCAGATCATGCTCATGTCCCGCGATATAGGCATCCACATCATACTGTTCCAGAAGGGGCTCTATAATGCCGCGCACAGCGCTGGTTTTACCGTACCGTTTACCACTCGAATAAAGTGGATGATGGCCAATCACAATGGTCCAATCGGCGTTTTTATGCCGCTTCAGGGTTTGCTCAAACCACGCCAGTTGGGCCTTGCTATCCTGACGCTGGGTTTCCTGATATTTGGCTTCGTGCTGGTAATCGGGATTAAGCGGGCTGGTATCTAAAAACACCAGGTGCACCGAACCGCCTTCCTCCAGGCTAATGAGCTTATCAAAATACTGCGCCGGCATATTCCAGCGGCGGCTGATAGCAGAGTAGTCGATTTGCGCCTGCCAGTTGCCACGGTAGTCGTGATTGCCTAACACCACGTACCAGTCGATAAACAGATGCGGGCCATGGTAAATATTCTCGTAGGAGGATTGCCAGTAGGGGTCGTTAACCGAAGCAATGCCGTTATCGTAAAAATTATCACCGGTGGAAATAATCATGCCGGCATCGAACTGATAGGCAGCAATATCCATCCATTTGGCAACCCTACGCTGGGCGAAATGGCCATTGCGGCCCCAGTCACCGACCACCAGAAAGGTATAGTCATCATCGGTCTTGGTTAACGAAGACTGGATCTGATTGGTCTGATAATAGTGCTCACCAAAGACATCCTGCTGAGCAGACTGAGCCTGGGTCAGTGGCGTACAGAGCAGCGCGGTGAGTGTGAGTAATTGTATGAGTTTCATTGAAAACCTTAAGATTCAGGCGGGCACTAGCCCGCCTTTTTACCGATAGAGCTTAGAGCTGCCAGTTAAAACCAATTTCGAAGGTACGGCCGTATTCTTCGTACTGGGCATTCTGACTACGACGGTCGAAGTAGTGATAGTACGGCTCATCACCAATGTTGATGGCGTTGAAATAGACCGTCAGATCCTGGTTGATATAGTATTTACCCATAAAATCGAACTGCTGGTGGGCATCTTCCATACGCAGCATGTCACCGTCTATTTCTTCCAGGTTCTTGCTCTTGTAGGTCATCGCCAGACGCAGACTCCAGTCGTTGTCTTCGTAACCCACGGTCAGGTTACCAACGGTATCTGACTGGTTAGGCAGGCTGGTTTTATACTCTTCGCCGTCCAGCAGTGTGGTGGCATCAGAGGACGAGAAGGTGCCATTGGCAGAGAGTAACAATCCGTTATCAAAGGCTTTAACCCACGATAGCTCTAAACCGGTCAGATCGGCAGTTTCACCGTTGCGCGGCTGAATGACTTCATCGTAACCTTCCCAGCCCTGCGTACCTGCTACATCGGCGTAGATCACGAAGTTGTCGATTTGTTTATAGAACAAACCGGCAGACAGCACACCAATCTGGCCCGGGTAATATTCTACCGACAGATCGAAGTTGTCTGACTCGTAGGGCAGCAATTGCGGGTTACCCACTTCAGCTTCGCGTTCGGTAACAAACACGCCATCGTCTTCTTCGGTTTTGCTTTCAATAATTTGAAACGCTGCCGATTGTTCAAAGCCGGGACGGGAAATGGTCTGGGTATAAGCACCACGTACAATCAGCTGTTCTGAGACGTTGTATTTAACGTTGATGCTGGGCAGGAAATGGTCGTAACTGCGGTCTGATTGCCAGGGTGTGTTAACGACTTCTTCCACGTCATTTTGTTCATCCTCAACTAGCTCAACACGCATTCCTGCGGTGTCAAAGTCGGTTTTTTCATAACGAACACCAGCCACAATGTGCAGGTTATCAATATCGAAAGTGCTCATCATGTAGGCCGCGAAGATATCTTCGTTGGTTTCGTAAGAGGCGCCATTTGACTCCAGCTCAGAATCGAGCTCAGCCAGTTCCAGCGCGCTCCGGTTCTGATTGAAGTAAGCGCGCATTTCACCGCGGTTAAGGCCTGGTCCAAAGTCGCCCAGTCCCCAGTCTACGTCACTGGCAGCAAACTGGGTGGGATCCATGTCATCAAAGTCACCGTCATAAATGGAAATGTTGCTATCGACGGTTTTGGTGCGGGTACGGTATTTAACACCGGCTTTGATTTCGCTGAGGTAAGGGTCTTCGGCGAAGGATTTGCTCAGATTCGCTTTAATACTATTTTCCGTATCTTTAGCGTAGTTATCCTCGAAGCTGATTTCGTCAACTTCGTAGTTACTAAAGTCATTCACTGATGCAGCGTAAGTGACAGTTGGGATGACCCGCTCCATATCGCCTTCGATGCTGTCGTCTTCAGCAACGAAAGTGTAGTAAAGCGCATCCGGCTCATCTTCATCAGATTTGGCGTAACCGAGCTGATAGTCGAATGTCCACTCGCCACGCACATGTTCACCGCCAGCGGCGATGGTCAGGATAGATTGTTCTTCGTAGCGATCTTTAGA